>CAZKJI010000001.1:0-66392 GCA_964553005.1 uncultured Acinetobacter sp.
GGTCAACGTGACCAATTGTACCCACGTTTACGTGTGGTTTATTACGTTCAAACTTAGCCTTAGCCATTTGATTTTCCTCGTTTACGTCGACACTAGTTTAGAGAAAAACAACCCTGAAAAACTTTCTTTATCGACATTCGCCTAAAAAACTAGACACCTAATACTTGAAAAGCAGACTATAATAGCCTGCTTCTTTTAAATTTTGTAGACTTAATCTACCAAACTGTATATCTGGAGCTCTTATCGAGATTTGAACTCGAGACCTCTCCCTTACCAAGGGAGTGCTCTACCACTGAGCTATAAGAGCGACCTCTTCGATGGAGCGGGAGACGAGGATCGAACTCGCGACATGCAGCTTGGAAGGCTGCCACTCTACCAACTGAGTTACTCCCGCATGTTGGTACTAACCACTTCTATCGAAGTTAAATGGTGGTGAGAGAAGGATTCGAACCTTCGAAACTTTCGTAGCAGAGTTACAGTCTGCCCCCTTTGGCCGCTCGGGAATCTCACCACATCACACTTACACAGTGCTGTTCTTTACGCTATACTACCGCACTTTAAGATGGTGCCGGCACACGGATTCGAACTGTGGACCTACTGATTACAAGTCAGTTGCTCTACCAACTGAGCTATGCCGGCGTTTCTTAGTGTTTCGTACGTTTCGTATCGGAACGGTGTGCAGTTTAGCAAAACTCTCAATCGATGCAAGTGGTTTTTTCAAAAAAACCGTTAAAAACTCATAAAATCAATCCGTTTGATGATAATTCAACCGCTTTGATCACTGCGCGAGCTTTTATTTGGGTTTCATTCCACTCAGATTCAGGATTTGAGTCAGCAACCAGACCCGCTCCCGCCTGGACATAGACCTTTTGATCGCGAATAACACAGGTACGGATCGCAATCGACATGTCCATTTCACCATGCCAGCCCAGATACCCGACTGCGCCACCAAATACACCACGTTTGACTGGCTCTACTTCGTCAATAATCTCCATTGCACGGATTTTTGGTGCGCCTGAAAGGGTTCCAGCAGGGAATGTTGCCTTAAAGACATCCAGCGCATCCACATCATCACGCACCTCTCCCTGCACATTGGAAACGATATGCATGACATGCGAATAGCGCTCGATCACCATTTGATCAGTCACCTGCACCTTGCCAATTTTCGAGACACGCCCAACATCATTACGCCCAAGATCAATCAGCATTAAATGCTCCGCAATCTCCTTTTCATCTGCCAGCAAGTCCCGCTCCAATGCCAGATCTTCTTCCTTAGTCTTGCCGCGTGGTCGCGTACCTGCCAAAGGCCGTACTGTTGCAATGCCATTTTCCAGACGAGATAAAATCTCTGGCGAAGAACCCACAATATGAAAAGGTTTCTGATCAGTCAGGGTTTGCCCCTGCACCAAAAACAAATAGGGTGATGGGTTGAGGTGACGCAAGGCGCGGTAAACCTGCAAGGCTTCACCATCAAAATCAGACACCATGCGCTGCCCAGGTACCACCTGCATCACATCACCTGCACGGATATATTCCTTGACCTTTTCAATGGTCTCAAGGAACCTCGCCTTACCTGTGATGGATTCAAAATGCGGTGGTGTATGCGGTCTGGCCTGTAGGCTGACAGGGATGGCAAGTAATTGCTCCAGTTGGTCCAGTCTGGCCTGTGCCTGTGTATAGGCATCTGTCTGATTCGCATCGGCATGATGGATCAGGAACAGTGTGTCTTTCAGGTTGTCAAACACAATTACGGTTTGTGACAGCATCAACCACAAGTCAGGCAAGGTCACAGGGTCGGCTACTGGAACATTTTTTAATTTTGGTTCGATATAACGAACAGCGTCATAACCTAAATATCCAACCAGTCCACCTGTAAAGCTAGGTAGATCAGGCAATTCTTTTTGGGTGGGAACCTTGAACTGGCTCTGAAAATCGCGAATATACTGGAATGGGTCGCTACAGTTTTGCTGGGATACGGAACCGTCCCCCTGCTGAACCGTAAGGATACCCGCATTACATGAAAAGACAGTTGACTCGCCCAGACCGATCATGGAATAACGCGCCCAGTTCTCCCCACCTTCCACAGATTCAAATAAGTAGGCCTGTTTCTGTTCTTTAAAGCGTGCAAAAACGGAAAGTGGGGTTTCTGTATCGGCTAAACGTTGGCGATACACAGGAATAGTGTTATAGCCAGCAGCCTTGAGTTGCTCAAATTGTACGAGGGTCGTCATGAATTTTCTCTATAGTTTCGATTTTTGTGCGTTTTCGTTTAATGCTGCTTCAAGCCCGCCATCGAAAAACCATAACAGCTTTCATGCCTTTCTCCTCACCAAATCTTCCTCAACCAATTCTTCCAGACTATCCACCACCTGTTGTGGCTGGCAGTCATGGATATTTTCCCCATGATTATAGCCATAGCTGACCACAATACAATCTATACCTGCACGTCTGGCGGCTTCCACATCATTACTTGAGTCGCCAATCATCAGGGTTTCCGCCGTAGACACCTGACACAGTTGCATACAATGCAGCAATGGCAATGGGTGGGGTTTACGCTCAGGCAAGGTATCTCCACCAATGACCATGTTGAAATAGGGGGAAAGTGACAGGATATCCAGAATACCGCGCGCCAAATGTTCAGGTTTATTGGTCACACACGCCATCACAATGTTATGGCTCTGGCAATAGTCAAGGAAAGATAATACACCTGTGTAGACCTGGGTATTGACACACAACTCCTGAGCATAAATGTCCACAAACGTATCCAGCAATTGCTTTTGCTGCTCAGTATTCACCTGCCCAAATATATGTTCAAGTACGGTCTCACATAGTTTTGCCGCGCCCTTACCCACCCATGCGCGCACCTGCTCTTCCGTCACCAAAGGAAATTCCAGTTTTTCCAGACTCAGGTTCATGGCACGATATAAATCGGCGGCGGAATCAACCAGCGTTCCATCCAGATCAAATAAAATAAGACTACGGTTTTGTAACTGTGCAACAGACATTGAATTTACCCAGAAATAAAAAGGCATGCTTTCCAGCATGCCTTTCATTGTAGAAGCTTAGACTGATTATTTAAAGAACAGCCAGGCAATCACCGCCAAAATCACTAAAATAATAATGGAAATCAGGCCAACCGAAGCATTTTTTTGCTGCTCCTTTTCCTGAGCCACACGGGAGACTGGCTCTTCCATAGGCACAGGCTTTGGTTCAGCAACTACCTCAACTCGTACATTTTCTGGTATTGGTGCAGGTTTTGGGATGGAAACCTGTTGTGGCATGCCATCACGCGTAATGCCAGTTTCAGCAGCACGCTCAGCAATGCTTGGCATTCCCTGATCATGCGGTACTGTCGTTACTGGCTGAGCTTCAATTTCAGGTAAATCAGCCTTATAACGCTCAGGAGCAAGAATCATAAACATAAAACTGGCAAACTGGAGCATATCCCCATCATGCAATTCTATTTCCTGTTCCTGCTCAACACGCTCACCATTCACAAATGTTCCATTTGTAGAGTTTAAATCTTTTACCCAAATATGGTCATCTCTAAACAGTAATGCAGCATGTTTTCGTGAAATATCAGTGGACTGCAACAAAATTTCAGCGTCCTGATGCCGCCCCACCAGCATGTCACGTTGGACATTAATTTCCTGCCCCGTAAATTCACCTGTAATGGCTTGCAGTTTCCAAGTCATAGATGCCTATCCTTATCATATTTTCTTGCAATCATAACATTTTGACACAAGCGCTTCTGTGCATCTACTGTGAATACGCAGGGCGGATGGTTGTTGTTGTCACCGTATTTTTGCTCCGTTCAGTCGCCCTAGCGGGAAGCTGTATGCTTTGCCTCTGCACAGGTGGCGCATCAACAGCAACAGGTGTGGTCACCACAACTGTCTTGCTTTGTATTGCTGTTGGAACTTTTTGATAGGGTGAGCTATTCAGCGTAGGTTGTTGCTGGTAAATATCCCCAACATTTTCTGGCAGTTTTGCAAAGTTACCATTGTTATCCATCGCAAGCTGTAAGCTGTAAAGCTGGTTATAGCGTTGCTGCGATAAACGGCGTACATCATCGGCATCGCCTACAATAGTTGGATGGATAAACACCAGTAGGTTGCGCTTTTCGTTGCTTATACTGTCAGCTCGGAATAAACGCCCCAGATAAGGAATATCACTCAGTCCAGGAACACCCTGACGTGACAATGCAGTATTATCCGCAATCAAACCACCCAGCACCACCGTCTGACCATGTTCAGCAAGTACCGCAGTTTTAATGGCGCGCTTATTGGTGACAAGGTCGGTTGCCTGACCTTTGTTGTTCTGAACATCCGAAACTTCCTGCTCAACCTCAAGGCGAACCGTACCATTTTCACCAATATGCGGAACCACCTTTAACGTAACACCAACATCCTTACGCTCAACAGTGGTATAAGGGTTTACCGTACCTGACGTTCCTGTCGATACCGAACCCGTGACAAACGGAACGTTCTGGCCCACAACAATATAGGCTTCTTCATTGTCCATCGTCACGATCGAAGGGGTGGACAAGAAATTAGATTTGGTATTGGTTTTCAAGGCTTGTATCAACGCACCATAAGCTTTGCGTGAATTCTCAAAATTACCTACCCCGAATGTAGCGCCATTGCCTTTGCTGGCATCTCCAGCAATGGCTGCGGCTGCGCCACTTGCCCCAGCACTGGCATAACCTGCGGCAATTGATGCGAGACTTGCCCCGACATTACTAAAACTCATCAGGCCAACACCACTGCTTAAATCACCCAATGCCCATTGAATCCCCAATTGATCTGCATCATTTCCTGATACCTCAATAATTGCGGCCTCAATCAAGACTTGCTGACGGCGAATATCCAACTGTTGAATGGCTGCCTCAATTTCACGCATCAGTTGTGGGTCAGCTTTTACCACCAAGGCATTTTGAGTACCATCAGCAATAATACTGACACCATTGCCATTAAAACTGGTGATGCCAGCATTGTTCTGACTGTTATTAAAACCACTGTTCAGGTTAATGGATGAGTTGACACCAGCAGGAGAACTCCCACTCTGCCCCTGACTACCAGAAGTTAAGTTAGTTGTCGGGCTGGATTTATTACTATTGTTTGAGGTGGATGATGAGGAAACAGACTGTCCCGTCACCAATCCTTGCAGGATCTCAGCCAGATTCTTTGCACTGGCATATTTTAAACGGAATACTTTTAAGCCACCCAAACGGTCTGCCGATGGCACATCCAGCATTTCAATAGTATGGCGCAAACGCTTACGTGAATCAGGATCGCCCTTGATCAGGATTCGGTTGGTTCGATTATCGGCAATGATACGTACACGCGAACCAATAAAATCTTTCGACGCACCTGTCGCACTCATGGTTTCGAGCAAACCAATAACTTCTTCAGCCTGACTTGATTGCAAACTGATCGCTTCAATATCATTTTGCCCTGTACCATCCAAATTACGGATAATATTTTCAAGTTGATAAATATTCGTCGCACGATCTGAAACAATCAAAGCATTGGTGCCAGCCACAGCAGCTAAATGTGCAAATTGTGGCATTAATGGTCTTAACGCAGGAATCAAATCATTTGGGTTCGTATTTTGCAACCAAATAACGCGAGTGACTATTTGATCTCCACCTGCACGGTTACGTGCATCATAAGGAATGCCTGAGTTTTTCGCATTACTGTCAGGAACAAGTTTTACCGTATTTCCAGAGGGTAATGCCACTACCCCATTGACATTCAGCACGCCCAAAAACAGGTCGTAGACCTCATCTTTATTGAGTGGCTTGTTGGAAATCACCGTCACATTGCCACGTACACGTGGGTCAACTGCAAAATTCTTGCCTGTAATATCAGCAACTTCATTAATGAATGCAGTTAAGTCTGCATCACGTAGATTGATCTTCCATGTTTGTGCCTGCGCCTGAGTACTGATGGTCGCAACCAGTGGTGCGGCGGCAAGTAGTGCCCAAAGTGGACGTTGATGATTCAAGAAAGCCATAACTTGCACTTGTTCCTAACTTGTGGTGACGGTGTTATCACTAAAAACTCTGTTGTATGGTCATCACTTGATCACCACGTTTTATTTCTATTTTGGCATGTCCCTCACGACGTACTTGCTCTAGTAATTGTACTTCGCTGAGTCCTGGTCCAATGGTCTGACCGTTGACCGATAGGATACGATCACCCGAGCGTAAACCCAAGGTGTTTTTTAAGGCACTGGGCGTCCGATCCGATATTTCATAACCATCCGCTCCGCCAGCGACACCCATATTTTTCAGATATTGCTCACGGTTGTCCTGCATTTGCTGAATGGCCTGACCTAGAGCAGATTGTGCAGTATTCTGTGCTGGTGGTGTCTGAGGTGGCACACTGTTGCTGTTATTCGTTGATACTGGTGCAATTGGCTGATAAAGCCCCTTATCCAGTCCCTTGAACTTGACTTCACGGGTTGCACCATTGCCCTGCCTTAAAATGACATGATCCCAGTACACTTCCGCCAGTTGATATGAAGTCGAACCAATTGTTTCCCCTACACGATAACGCTCGGCAGTATCATTCAGCTTAATCACCGCGGAAGATAAATAACTTGGGTAGCCCAATAGGACACCCTGTAGTTCCAAATTCACATTGTCCTGTGCCGTTGTTGCCGCAGGTTCATTAAACAGGGCAAATGAACTGATGTTTGGCACCCTTGCCTGCTGTGAACCCAGCTCAACCTGATTAAACTGCATCGGCTGTGGCGGTGCAACCACCCACCAGAACAATGAGGCCAGCTTCCAGCATAACCATAGAATCAGCACCACCAGAACCAGCGCACTGAGTTTATCCAGCTTTTGCCAGCGTAACTGCTGCATTTTCTGCATCAATGCATTCATTAGAAACCACCCTGCAACAATGGCTGACGAGAACTGATCACATAGGTGTCCAGTCCAGCCTTGCCTTGATATGATGGAATATTCAACAGCATACGTTGTGTCAACTGCACATCTAACATGAAACTCGGGTCCAAGCTAAGATTTGCCATTTTTTGACTGCGCTGGTCACGGACATCAATCTGTAGTTGCCCGTTTTCATCCTTTAATTCAGCGATCAGGGATGGCATGTTCATACGGTCCTGACGCTGGCCAAAGGTATAGCTCAATTCACCGCCACCCCAATGCAACTGGCCTTTTGCCGAACCAAAACCTTTTTCTTTCTGATAGTTTAACTGCACATCCTTGAGCTGAATCGCATTTTGGGGCCATTGCCAATTTGCAAAATATTTTAGTGTCTCAGGTGAGATTGTTCCCTGTAAGTCCCTGACCATAATTTTTTGGCCAAAACCATAGCCAAACACACCATTGAACTGAGTATTGCCACTATGAATATCGAGGTTGGCACCCAAACGCATGAGCAACAGGTCTAAAGGACGTGTTTTCCAGTGTACCGAACCACGCAGTTGACCTTGCTGCCAATCTGCCTGCCCCTGCCAGATATTGCCGCTGACATTATGTAATATTTGATTATCTTTTGAAAATTTCGCAATTAACCATGTTGCTGGAATTTGTAAAATAATAAAAATTAAAAATGCAAATATGGCGAAAATCCACCATTTCCATTGTTTGGTTTTTTTCTTCATTCCATCCTTACCAACATGCAACAGACCGTCCATTTTGAGAAACTTGCTCTCCGAATGACATTATGCATACTTTTTCAACATCGCCAATTCTCTGATATAAAAAAACCAAGCTTTTTCAGCCTGGCTCTTGAATCAGGATAAAGTCATCGTATGACAAAACAATGACTTTTAAAACTTGATTAGATTAAGAAATCTTCAAGTTTTGCACCTTTTTCTAATTCAGCAACCAACCAGCGTGGTTGTTTACCACGACCTGTCCAGGTTTCTTCAGCATTATTTTTATTACGGTAACGCGGCTCTACTGCCTTACGCGTTGTTTTTTTACGTTTTTGCTCACCAAGCTCCAATAGTTCCTCAACACTGAATCCAACACTTTCAGCAATCGCAAGAATCTGGTCATAGGCATCTTCAATGGCCTGGTCTTTTTTACTTGCAATTAAAGCTTCTGCTTCCACCTGCAAACGTTTTAGGTCTTCAACAGATAAATCACTAATATCGGGTTTCATTCGAACCACTCCAAATCAAAAAAGGGAATATATCACTCAAAAATAAAAACGAATTTAAAAATTCAATTCCATATTAATTTATAAGTGATTAAATAATCAATATCAGAATAGTCTACTTAATCGCATATATACAATAAAATCACTTTTTTATTTACAATTAAATAAAATATACAGGATTCCGATCAATTAAATAAACTTAAACTAAATGAATTGTGACTGAGGTTCGATAGCAATAATATTAAATTTTTCTTAATTTTTACTAAAATATTTCTTATTCGATGATCTATAAAAGGGTTCTATTCGCTCAATGCATGATTAGAATTACAAAAGAACCCAATGATATAAATATCTATTTCAAGCACCCAAAATAGACATAATTGTCTTTATTAATCAGCAGCAAGATTATGTCCTACACTGGCTTCAAGCTGAATAATTTTATCTCTAATCAACTCTGGAATATTCACTTTCTGTGAGGTTTGCTTATCTACACACACCAACACAGCTTCACCCGTTGCAACAACCTGGTTTTGTGCCTGGCTCCATAAAATATAATGCATACGAAATGCACTGTTTCTCAGTTCTTCAATGCGTGCCCCAATATGCAATACATCGGGATAGAATACTGGCCTTAAATATTTACACTGGCTGGAAGCCACCACAGTCAATATATCATTTTCGAATATATTTAATGCCATTAAATACGCAATTCGCGCACTTTCAATATATCGGTAATACTGCACATTATTGACATGGCCAAAAGCATCCATATCTCCCCAAGCCACAGTTTGCTCATGAATAATAGGATAGGTAGATTGTTCCTGCATATTTTTACTCATATCTTAAAGTTAAGAAAATTAACATCATTTTCAAAGATTAAATTTAACTGCCTGATTAAATCAGGATTATCTCCCAACATGGTTTTAATACGTAGGTAGCTCATTAAAATATTATCTGGATATAAGCTTAACAATTGTTGCGCCTCATGCTGGCGCTGAGTCGCCACATAAATATGCCACTTGGCGAACGTCAACATAGGTACACTGGTATAACGCTGCTCAAGCTGGATTATACGCTGTTCTACATAGGCATAATCTGGAATCTGCTTTAATAACTGTTGCTGGAACCAAAGATAAAACACCTCTGGGTCAAAATGTTCCTGCAATAAATGTAAGGCTAAATCTTCGTGTTGCAGACTCATTTCTGGCAGTCGTGCCATTAATTTCAGCCATAGGACTTTACTGCTGTATGGTCGTGCCTGAATCTCACTTTGCAATGCCAAATAACGTTGCTGCAAGGCAATTAAATCATCGACTGAAGCCTGATCAAACTGAATCAGTAACTGTTGCAGCCATAAATCACGATGTTCAGCGTCAAGTAAACCCTGCTGCGTGGTGCGTAAAAACAACCACGGTTTTTGCAATGCCAGCTTGCCCCATAAAATTGTAATACGTTGCTGATATGCGGTTTCAATTTCACTTAACCAAGGAGAAAGCTGGTGCTGGGCAAGAAATTCCAAATGCGTCAGTGCCTTTTCAGTTTCCTGCTGTTCTAGAAAAATATCGATACGCTGTAACTCAGCCAGTTCAAAAGCCATAGGAGCCGATTTTTCCAGATGCTGCAACGCAGTTTCATAATCTCCATTTCGATAATCAAACTGCGCATCCACAATATTATTCAGCAAGCCTGATTGTGTAAAAACACGTTCAATAAATACCTGCTGGTCTTTGGCGGCATCCAGTAACCAAACAATGCCGAGTTGTTCATAGGGATGCAAGTCTCTAAAATGTAAAACTGTTTCTTTTTTTCGTTGCTCACGTGCCAAATAACGCCGAGCAAATATCCATAATAACTGTGCAAACAGACTCACTAAAATAAACAGCAGGATAAGACCCCAAACGCTGCTCTGGAATTGCCAATCGCGCCAGTAGATATAGACATAACCCGCGCCATAGCCATAGTTCAATACGGCAAGCAGGGCAAAGATTAATAGACTGACAAGTAGATAAATCAATACAAGCTGTTTCATCATTCGCTACCCCAACAAACTAAGCGTTGTTAGTTTTGGTGTGGGCACAGCAGGTAAATTTAATACTTTTTCCAGTCGCGACCTTATCTGTTGGCTCTTTTGGTCAGGCAATTTCACAAGTAGCTGTATGACCTCCTGAACTGACTTTCGGTATTCAGAAGTTTGTCCCTGGTTTAAGGCCTGGGATGCCAGCAATAATCGTAACTGCGCCTCCTTGAGTACCACATGACGGTTCATTAAATCCGTAGCAGGCTGTTCAACCCTTTCCAGCTTGAACCATTGCCACCATGAACCACTTGCATTCTTTTGCAGCGTAATGCTGGGATTGGAGATTTCTTGCTGGATTTTTTGATCCAGTTGTTGCAGTAGATTATCCAGTTGCTGCTGTTGTTGTGTTTGTGCCAGTACAAACTGTTGAATGGCTAGCCGATCCTGCTCAATTGCCTTCATTAAACTTTGTTGCAATGCAGGAGCAACCGCATATTGAACGATCTGCTGCTTTAACTGATTTAAATGCTCAAGTGCATAGATAAACTGCTGCTGTTCCACTGCAAACTGAATCAACTGCAAGTGTTGCTTAATCAGAATAATCGGGGCGACACCTGCAACGATTGCTGGCATGGTCACCGTATTTTCGGCAGGTTCCACAACACGGTTATTCTGGGCCTGACGCTGTACAGCAACAAACTGGTCATTCAGCAGTGCATAGCGCTGTTCTGTTTGATCAAGCTGCTGTTGAAGCTGGGGAATCGTTTGAGAATATTGTGCAACATCATAACTAAGCTTGGCCAACCACACCAAACCCAGCCCTAATATTAGATATACAATTTTTCTCATAGATTTCCTTGCCAGTCATTTATGCGTTGAATCATCCCCGATGCAGACAAATTTTCAAGCGGAATAATGTTAAGTGCCACGCCCATCTGCATTGCTGTATTTTCCAGTATCTTCACCAAACGCTCACCCAATACCAGATAAACCCACTGTGCCTGAATAGGGTGACGGCTACAAAGCTGCTGCCAGTAATTCCAGCTCGCTTCACTGCTGATCAGCACCATCGTCGGTTGACTGGGCTGAACCTGTTGCAGAATATGGGGAAAACGCTTCAAACTTATTTCAGGGCACTGCCGATGATACAGCACAAAATTAAGAATACTGATACCCTGCTGTTGCAGTTGCTGCATCATAAACTGTCGCCCACCTTGACCACGCCAAAACGCAATCCGACTTAAATGGGGATGCTGCCTTAAAATCGGCAGTTGCAACATGCCCTCGGAGTTTTCAATCTCAGGCACATCACTTTTAATATTAAACTTTGCCAATGCCTGTGCGGTGGTTTTTCCAACCGCAATCCACTGAATATGCGCCAACCGTTCCAAAGTGATACCTGCCTGTTGCAGATAACGCATCCCGATCTCAACGGCGGTTGGACTGACCACAACAATCACCTGCACCTGCTCAAGTTGTTGATAAAGTTGCTGCAATGCCTCAGAAAAAGATTCCGCCACCAATTCCAGCAAGGGCAGGCTTTCAACCTGATAGCCTGCCTCAGTCAATGCCTGGGTGAGGCTGGAGGCACGATCTGGAGGGCGGGTATTAATGAACAGCATTCAATATAACGCTTTCAACAACTCACCTGCACCCTGTTGCAATAAATCCTGTGCAAGTTGTTCACCCAATTGTTCGGCCTGATCCGCTGAACCAGACAACTGTTGTTTGAGCAAGGTTTTACCGTCCACACTGCCAACACGACCCTCAATCTGCAACTGTTGGTTATTTAGGGTTGCATAACCTGCAATTGGAACCTGACAACCGCCTTCAAGATAAGCATTAAAGGCGCGTTCCGCACGAACACAAATCGAGGTTTCCTCATGTTGTAAAGGTCGAATGAGTTTTAATAATGTTTCATCGTCAGCACGACACTCTAAACCAAGTGCACCTTGACCCACCGCTGGCAAACTCACAACAGGTGTTAAGCAATGACGAATTCGATCTGCCAGACCTAAACGTTTTAAACCAGCACTGGCCAAGATAATCGCATCATACAAACCATCATCCAGCTTGGATAAACGCGTCCCTACATTTCCACGTAAATCGATAATCTCTAAATCAGGGCGTAGCTGTAAAATCTGGCATTTACGGCGCAAGCTTGAGGTTCCAACTTTTGCTCCTTGTGGCAACTCATCAAAATGTTGATATTGATTGGAAACAAACGCATCCAAAGGATCTTCACGCTCACAAATCACCGCAAGGCTTAAACCATCAGGCAGGTGCATCGGCACATCTTTCATGGAATGAACCGCCAAGTCAGCACGCCCATCCAGCAATGCAGCTTCCAGTTCCTTAACAAACAATCCCTTGCCACCAATTTTTGCCAAGGGCGTATCCAGAATTTTGTCCCCCTGGGTGACAAATTTCACCAGCTCAACCGTCAAGTCTGGATAAAGTTCATTTAAACGAGAACGAATATGCTCTGCCTGCCACAGGGCAAGGGGGCTTTGTCGGGTCGCAATTTTTAGGGTTTTCATAGCGCTAAATGAGGATTTGATCAAGGCAATTGTTCCCAACTTAACTTGATCACCTAAAATTGCAAGTAAAAAATCATAAAGTGCACAGCAATCATGCTGAAAATGCAGTCTTTAGAGCTGATGCATACACTCTCTCAGACTCGGCAAATGACGGCGACTCACCGACAGGCGTTCATCCAGCTCACGCAACCGAACCTGATATTGTCCAGCAGCGATCAGCTCCAAACCTTCGAGATAATCAAGCGAGACCAAGGCATTGCGATGGATACGGATAAAGCGGTCTGAAAACTCCTGCTCCAAATCCTTGAGGGTTTCATCAATAAGCACACTGCCATTTTTATGGCGTACAGTGACATATTTTTGATCAGCCAAAAAATAATAAATATTTTCCAGGGGAATCAGTTCCACACCGCGATAAGTCTTCGCAGCAATCTGATGGCGTTGGGTTTTAGTATCGTACATATCGTCTTGTTGTTGTAAACCAGTCATTTGTGCTTGTGTAAGTTGGGTTAAATGATTAAACACCTGTTGCAGGTCTTGTTGCGCAACAGGTTTAAGCAGGTATCCTTGTGCCTGAAACTTAAATGCTTCCAATGCATGCTGGTCATAGGCTGTACAGAAGATGATCGCAGGGCGTGGGTTGAGCTGACTCAACTGCTCGGCACATTCCAGACCATTCATCCCTGGCATCTGGATATCCAGCAAAACCACATCAGGCGAATCGTTTTCAATATGATCCAATACGTCTTGCCCATGATGCGCTGTTGCAACAACCTCATGCCCCATCTGCGTCACTAAACGTGACAAACGCTCTACTGCGAGAGGTTCATCATCAGCAATCAGAACTTTCATCCTCTCCTCCTTGTCACCGTTAACTTCATCCATCTTTTTTATGGTTCACTGGATTTATTATTTTACTCGATAGTGATAACTCACCACTGTCGTATAGAGCGATGCTCCCCCATAAATCTGAAACTTAACCGTTTGCCCATAATAGGCTTTCAGGCGCTGTTTCACATTTTCTATCGCAATTCCATTCCCTTTTCTCGATTTTATTGTATCGTGAGAATAAGGGTTAGTAATGACTATACTGACTTGATTTTGCAATATTTCAACCAATACACTGATGGTTGATGGCTGCAAAATTTTTTCCACCCCATGAAAAATACTATTCTCAAGCAAAGGTTGCAATGTTAATAGTGGGATCGTCACCCGTTTTAAGTCAATTGGCGTTGCCTGTATATTCCATTCTACCTTTAAACGCTCTCCTAACCGTATTTTTTCGATACTTAAATATTGCTGGCATAAATCAATCTCTTCCGCCAGACTCACCAGTTTAAGCTCCTGAAAGCTTGCCCTGAACAAACGGGACAAACTGATCAGCATATTTTCAGCGCGATCGGGGTCTATCGCAATCAGGCTCACCACACTGTTTAAACTGTTAAATAAAAAGTGTGGATGAATACGTGCCTGCATTGCCTGAATGCGTGCATTCAGTTCACTGTATTGTTGTTTCAACCATTGTTCACGCATATACAGATAACGCATGCAAAACGCGCCCAGTAATACACCATAGCTTAAATGCAGGGCCACCCCCTGAAATAAAACCTGTTCTGAAAAGTCGGTCGAGCGTGAAGCCCAGAACTGGATTATATTTACCGCACAAGTGGTAAACAAAACAACCAGTTGAAGTAAAATAAAGCCTAAAATTAATGCCATTTTTTGACTAAATTTGGCAAAAAACTCCTGAAAATAATCAACCAGTGCAGAAAAAGACAAAATTACCCAGTTAATAAAGCAGATATATTGCAAGACACGGAGACTTTCCAGCGCTTGCCATGAACGTGCTTCCGACAGCGCCAACACCATCGCCAACACATTACTGGCAACAATTAATTCCAATAAGTGTTGCCATTGCCCAATTTTCGTAAAAAAATAGGACCCTGCTGGACTCATTTGACGTGTTTTCGATAACTTCTTGCCTCGAATTTCAGCAACTACGTTTGGATTTGCTATACTCTTTTTTATTTTACTGAGCCGCCATGACCACATCTTCTCAATCCTCTTCTTCAGCAAGCCCAAACCAAACCTCTGGCATGTGGGGCGGTCGCTTCTCTGAAGCAACCGATGCTTTTGTTGCAGAATTTACCGCATCTGTACAATTTGACCAACGTTTTTATAAACAGGATATTGCGGGTTCAATTGCCCATGCAACCATGCTGGCCAAGGTTGGGGTACTGACTGAAGCCGAACGTGACGACATTATTCTGGGTTTAAGCACCATTCAGGCCGAAATTGAAGCAGGTCAGTTTGAATGGCGCATTGATCTGGAAGATGTACACATGAACATTGAGTCTCGCTTGACTCAACGCATTGGCATCACAGGTAAAAAACTGCATACAGGCCGTAGCCGTAATGATCAGGTGGCAACTGACATCCGTTTATATTTGCGTGATGAAATCGATGACATCCTGACTATTTTACAGCGTTTACAAAATGGCATTCTGCAACTAGCAACTAAAAACACCAATACCATCATGCCAGGTTTTACCCATCTACAAACTGCTCAGCCTGTGACTTTTGGTCATCACCTATTGGCTTGGTTTGAGATGTTGGTGCGTGATACTGAACGCTTACAGGACTGCCGTAAACGCGTCAACCGCATGCCACTTGGCTCAGCAGCATTGGCTGGCACAACCTATCCAATTGACCGTGCCTACACCGCAGAACTACTAGGTTTCGAAGCTGTTTCTGAAAATTCGCTTGATGCTGTTTCTGATCGTGACTTTGCCATTGAATTTAATGCGGCGGCATCTTTGATTATGATGCATCTGTCACGTATGTCAGAAGAACTGATTTTATGGACTTCAGCACAGTTCAAGTTTGTGAATATTCCAGACCGCTTCTGTACGGGCTCATCTATCATGCCGCAGAAGAAAAACCCAGATGTTCCTGAGTTAGTACGTGGTAAATCAGGTCGCGTGTTTGGTGATTTGATTAGTTTATTAACACTAATGAAAGGTCAACCATTGGCATATAACAAAGACAACCAAGAAGATAAAGAGCCTTTGTTTGATGCAATTGATACCGTTCGTGGTTGCTTAATGGCCTTTGCAGATATGGTGCCTGCACTCGTTCCAAACATTGAAATTATGCGTGAAGCAGCGCTTCGTGGTTTCTCTACAGCAACCGACCTTGCAGACTACCTCGTCAAAAAAGGCGTTGCTTTCCGCGATGCCCATGAAATTGTGGGTAAAGCGGTTGCTTTAGGTGTGTCAGAAGAAAAAGATTTATCTGAATTGACACTGGAACAGCTTCAACAATTCTCTGACCTGATTACAGCAGATGTATTTGATAAAGCCTTGACTTTGGAGGCCTCTGTCAACGCCCGCGACCACATTGGCGGCACAGCACCAAAACAGGTTGAAGCCGCGATTGCCCGTGCCCACAGCCGCCTAGAACAGTTATACGCTTAAGGATTGATGATGACTAGACAAGTATTTTGCCGTAAGTACAAACAGGAACTTGAGGGCTTGGACTTTGCACCATTTCCAGGCGCGAAAGGACAGGAATTTTTTGAAACAGTTTCAAAACAGGCCTGGCAGGAATGGCTAAAACATCAAACCACACTCATCAATGAAAAACGTTTGAATGTGTTTGAGCCTGACGCAAAAAAGTTTTTGGAAGAACAACGTGAAAAGTTCTTTAACAATGATGAAAGTGTAGAAAAAGCAGAGGGTTGGACTGAGCAAAAATAAGCACTACGATCGAATATCGCTATCGGGGAGAGCCGATTTTTCAGCTCTCTTTTTACCCAATATTTACACAAGTAATAAAGCTTTACACAGTATACACAGTTGTCTACATGACATATAAACTGAATATGCTTATATTGAATCTTAAGAAAGATAAAGAGATACGATGAGATCTCAAAATGCATGATATTTCTCTCCCAGACTTTTCCCCCGAAGTCTGGGATTTTTTTATCCATCAATTTTAAATAAAAAAAAAGCCACCGAATCATCAGTGGCTTCGCTGTTGTTTTGAGACATTATTTCTGATGAACTTTTTGTTCAATTTCTTCAATGCTGGTATGACGTACATCCATCCCTTTCGCCATATAAATCACTTGTTCAGAAATATTACGTGCGTGATCACCAATTCGTTCTAAGGAACGTAGTACCCACATGACATTGATAACACGCGTAATATGGCGCGGATCTTCAATCATATAGGTCATTAGGGTACGCGTTGCCGACTGGTATTCACGATCAATATCCACATCTGCCATCACCACCTTTAAGGCCTGATCGACATCCAGACGGGCAAAGGCATCCAGCGCATCGTGAATCATCACACGAACCTGATTGCCAATATGACGGGTTTCCATATAACCACGTGGCGACTCACCCTCTTCACACAAATTTTGGGCAATACGTGCAATTTTTGAAGCTTCATCACCAATACGTTCAAGATCAGTATTGGCCTTGCTCATTGCAATCACCATACGCAGGTCAATCGCTGCGGGATGACGACGCGCCAAAATCAGGGTGAGACCCTCATCAATATCGCGTTCATATTGATTTACGACATTGTCCTTAAACTGAACATCCATCGCCAAGTTTGCATCGGTATCCAGCAAGGCGTGGATTGAATTGGCAACCTGTTGTTCAACCAGCCCCCCCATGGTCATAAACTTGGTATGCACATCTTGTAAGTCTTCATTAAATTGTGAAGAAATATGGTGACTTAACACAGGATTACTTGGACTCACAGTATGCCTCCACTAGACACATGTAAAATAATGGGTGATTAAAACACAGCAATCATGAAAGTTTTATGACAATAACATGCCTATGCGCAAATGATGCGAATTGATACAACAAAAAGCCAAAAAGCTGTTAATCTTTAGCAATCGCTTGACGGAGCGCAGTTAAAGAACTGCTGAGATTATCTTAATCGCAAGATTTAAAGATAAGTACCGTTGAACCTGATCAGGTTAACACCTGCGTAGGAATCAAGCCCAACAAAAACCCAGCCCAGTTTTATCCATTTTTCAGGATAAATCCGCCATCGTTTTTGGTCGCGCTTGATTCGTTAATGCTTTCGATAAGGATCATGCCATGAACCAATTAACGAATCTTTCCCCTGCTGATATTTCCGCTCAACATGAGCAGGATGCTAAAGATTTAACCCGTATTCTACCTGCATCTAAAAAAGTTTATGTCGAAGGTTCTCGCCCAGACATTCAGGTTCCATTCCGTGAAATTAGCCTGACTGAAACACCAACAGGTTTGGGTGGCGAACACAACCCACCTGTGATGGTCTATGATACTTCAGGTGCATATACTGATCCGAATGTACAAATTGACTTAAATCAAGGCTTACCCTCAGTTCGCCAGACATGGATTGAGGAACGTAACGATACCGATGTGCTTGCAGGCCTCAGTTCCGAGTTTGGACAAGCCCGCTTAAAAGACATCCGCACTGCTGACATTCGTTTCGCCCACATTCAAAATCCACGCCGTGCCAAAGCTGGTCAAAATGTCACACAAATGCACTATGCCAAACAGGGCATCATCACCCCTGAAATGGAATATATTGCCATTCGTGAAAATCAGCGCCAGTGCAATGATGTGGATATGCGTCAGCATGCAGGACAGAATTTTGGGGCACAAAATTTAAGAGAAATCACCCCTGAGTTTGTCCGTCAGGAAGTGGCTGCGGGCCGTGCTATTATCCCAGCCAACATCAACCACCCTGAATGTGAACCGATGATTATTGGTCGCAACTTTTTGGTGAAGATTAATGCCAACATTGGCAACTCAGCACTGGGTTCATCGATTGATGAAGAAGTTGCTAAAATGACATGGGCAACGCGTTGGGGCGCCGACACGATCATGGACTTATCGACAGGTAAGAATATTCATGAAACCCGAGAATGGATTATCCGTAATTCACCTGTTCCGATCGGTACTGTTCCAATTTATCAAGCTTTGGAAAAAGTAGATGGTGTCGCGGAAGATCTCACTTGGGAAATCTTTAAAGACACGTTGATTGAGCAAGCTGAACAAGGTGTAGATTATTTCACTATTCACGCAGGTGTGTTATTACGCTATGTGCCTATGACCGCAAATCGTCTCACCGGTATTGTGTCTCGTGGCGGTTCAATTATGGCGCAATGGTGTCTTGCGCATCATCAAGAAAACTTCTTGTATACGCATTTCGATGAAATCTGTGAAATCATGAAAGCCTATGACGTGTCATTTAGTCTGGGTGATGGCCTGCGTCCTGGCTGTATTCAGGATGCCAATGACGAAGCGCAGTTCAGCGAACTCAAAACTTTAGGTGAACTGACACACCGCGCCTGGGAACATGATGTACAGGTGATGATTGAAGGTCCTGGTCATGTGCCTATGCATATGATCAAGGAAAATATGGACCTGCAACTGGAAGTGTGTAAGGAAGCGCCATTCTATACACTGGGGCCATTAACCACTGACATTGCCCCGGGCTATGACCATATCACCTCGGCAATTGGTGCCGCGATGATTGGCTGGTATGGAACCGCGATGCTCTGTTATGTCACACCAAAAGAGCATTTAGGTCTACCGAATAAAAAAGATGTCAAGGATGGGATTATCACCTACAAGATTGCGGCGCATGCGGCAGATCTGGCAAAGGGTCATCCAGGCGCACAGGTACGTGACAATGCCCTGTCTAAGGCACGTTTTGAGTTCCGTTGGGATGATCAGTTCAACTTGAGTCTGGACCCAGATACGGCACGCAGCATGCATGATGAAACCCTGCCAAAAGAGGCGCATAAATCAGCGCATTTCTGCTCCATGTGCGGACCAAAATTCTGCTCTATGAAAATTACGCAGAATGTGCGAGATTATGCGCAAAATCAACACAATGCCAATCAATCAAATGATGTGGAAAAAGATGTTGAAGCAGGTCTCAATGCCATGAAAACCGCTTATCAGGAAGGTGGTCAAAAATTGTACCACAAGCTTTAAATCGGCTAAAAAAAGATTTTCCCACGAATCATTCTCGGTTAGGATGAGATATGTACAATCTCATCCTGATTGAAAATGAATATTCTTGACCACGCCAGCTATTCAGCATCCGACGTTACGATAGAATCCCGAGAGCCGATCTTTCGGGGATTCATTCAAGTTGAGAAAGTGAGTTTTCGGCACCGACTGTTTAATCAGCCAGACTATTATTCACCCTTGATTCAGCGTGAGCTGATCCATCGTCCAGAAGCTGCTGGCGTGTTGCTTTATAATGACCAACAACAACGTTTTGCACTGATTGAGCAGTTTCGGGTCGGTGCATTAAATGATCCTGTCTCAGCATGGCAGCTTGAAGTGATTGCTGGTGTGCTGGATGGCGATGAAGCGCCAGAAGACTGTATTCGCCGAGAAAGTCTGGAAGAGTCAGGCTGTGAGGTGCAGCAATTACAGCATTTATTTAGTTTTTATCCCTCTGCGGGGGCATGCTCTGAATTTTTTCACTTGTATGCAGCAGAAGTAGAATTACCAAAAATAGGAGGCATCTTTGGGATGCCAGATGAAGGGGAGAACATCCAGCTTCATTTATTTGATTATTCAGAACTCGACACTTTACTAAAGAATGGACGTTTGAGAAATGCACCTGTGATTATGGCATTGCAGTGGCTGGCTCAACACTTACAACAACGATAAGAATCTGAGGGGCTACACACGGTGACTTTCCAGGTCTCAGCGTTATCACAAAATGATTTTGTGATGATACAGATTACTGATACCCACTTACTGGAGTATCCGCATCTGGAGTTTGTCGGGATGCATCCCGAGCAAAGCTTTCATGCAGTAATCGACTTGATGCGCCAGCAGCACCCCCATATTGACCTGATTGTGCATACAGGTGACCTAGCTCAGAATCCGACACCAGTGACCTACAATCGCTATCTGCAACATATGCAGAGTCTGGGTATTCCTTTCTTCCACACCCCAGGTAATCATGATGATGTTGCCTATTTCCCTTTCCATGAAAGCGACCATACACAGGCAACTGTGGTTGAGCTTGGCAAATGGTGCATCATTTTATTGAACAGCGCACAGCCGCAACGCATTGATGGAAAAATCGCGGATGGTCAGTTAGAACAGTTGAGCAATCTATTGGAACAGCTAAAAGACCGCTATGTGGTCATTGCCTGTCATCACCATCCCTTTGCAATGCAGTCGGCATGGATTGACCAGCACAAATTAAAGAATTCCTCTGACCTGCTGGACACCATCCAGCCCTTTTCCAATGTAAAAGCGATTGTCTGCGGTCATGTGCATCAGGATTCCATTCATAGCTGGCAGGGTGTCGACTTTTTATCGACTCCCTCCACCTGTATTCAATTCAAGCCGAAAAGTGAAAAATTCGCCCTAGATGAAGAACATCCGGGTTACCGCTTTATTAAACTCAAAGCAAACGGAGAAATCGAAACTCAGGTCTATCGTTTATCAACTTCACAGCGAATGAATAGCTCTGAAGTCTTGGGATATGACTAAACTTTTGATTACAAATTACATTCTCGTTTTCTCACGAAATCTAGACAGGAATGACTACCATCTTGTCTAAAAACTCTATATGATGACGGCCCCTGATGGAAAAAACCATCTTCGGTTTGTATAAAAACACTTGCATATCACCATATTTTTTGCGTATAGATAGTACGTGTATGATGAGGAATGCCCTATATGGCGAATGACAACCAAAATCAAGTCCTGGACGAACAGACAGAAGTGATTGACGATCAAAAAGCGCCTGCAAAACGTGTGCGTAAAACCAAGCCCAAGTCTACGGAAAGTGGAACCACTGCAAGCTTGTTTGGTATCGCACCTTATCAGCCAAAGAAAAACGAAGAATATATGTCTGAAGGGCAGCTTGAGCATTTCCGCCAGATTTTAAATGCATGGAAAGCCGAGTTAATGTCTGAAGTTGACCGTACCCTGAACACCATGCAGGATGAATCAACTGCACTACCTGATGTCAATGACCGAGCAACACAGGAAGAAGAGTTTGCGATTGAGTTGCGTACCCGTGACCGTGAGCGTAAATTGATTCGTAAAATCGAACAGTCGATTGAGGCGATCCAGAACGAAGACTATGGTTTCTGTGAAACCTGTGGTATCGAGATTGGTCTACGCCGTCTGGAAGCACGCCCAACAGCAACGCTCTGTATCGATTGCAAAACTTTGGCAGAAATCAAAGAAAAGCAAAACAACGGTTAATTTTGACAACCGTGTTAAGCCATGAAGCGAAGCACAGCTTCGCTCTTGCGCAGCGGCAAAGCGATACTTTGCTTAATCGTCGCTCATACATCGGACGTTTTGCCCCCTCTCCCACTGGCCCCTTACATTTTGGGTCCCTGCTTACCGCAGTCGCAAGCTATTGTGATGCCAAGGCCAATCATGGCAAATGGCTGGTTCGCATTGAAGACACCGACATTCCACGCATTTATCCCAATAGTGAAGCCCACATTCTATCCTGTATTGATGCATTTCAGTTTGAACCTGATGCCGAAATCATTTTCCAGAAAGATCGTTTAGAGCTTTATGAACAGGTGCTTGAACAGCTTAAACAAATCCAAGCAGTTTATGCCTGTCAATGCACACGTAAAATGCTGGGTTCCAATCATATCTATGCAGGTACTTGTCGTGACCTCCGTCTTGATTTCAACCAGCAAGCGATTCGCCTAAAGGTCGCTGATCAGCTCATTTGTTTCGATGATCGTTTACAAGGCCGACAATGCTCAAACTTGCAACATGATCTCGGCGATTTTGTGCTAAAACGCCGAGATGGCATTATCAGCTACCAATTGGCTGTCGTGGTCGATGATTATTTACAGGGGATTACCCATGTGGTGCGTGGCGCAGACCTACTGGATAACACAGCACGGCAAATCTGGCTGGGTTCACTGTTAAATTATCCCGTTTTAAACTATATGCATTTACCCCTCGCCATGAATGATCAGGGACAAAAACTGTCAAAGCAAAATATGGCACAGGCACTCGATACTACTAAAGCCCCCAAACTGCTACAGCAGGCGATTTTAGCACTGGGGCAGCCTGATGTTGAACTTGACCAGCCCCGAACCATGCTGGAACAAGCAGTTCGGCAGTGGAATATGGATTTAATTCCAAAAGGTAGTCAGTTGGCTGGAATATACCTATAGGCAATAAAAAAGCCCTATGCATGGCAAAGGGCTTCTGTAAAACTTTCAAGCTTGATTAACTAGAAGTTTGATTCTTCTTTTACTGGATTCAACTCTTGCGTTGATGCATCAATTTTCAGAATCAGACTGATCATGGCTGCACACATCATCAATGACGTACCCCCATAACTAATGAATGGCAATGTTAAACCTTTAGTTGGCATCAAGCCCATATTCATGCCCGCATTCACCAAAATCTGTAGCAGGAAAATAATACTGATGCCATAAGCCAGATAACCTGCACGCAGGTAGTTATGCTGCAATGCACGATGCCCGATACGCATACAGCATGCCAGCATGGTAAATGACAGTACCATCACAATAGTCACGCCAACAAAACCAAACTCCTCACCCAGAACTGCCAACATAAAGTCGGTATGCGCTTCTGGAAGATAGGACAGCTTCTGGACACTGTGTCCCAGTCCTGTTCCAAGCCATTCACCACGTCCAAATGCCATCAATGCATTGGAAAGCTGGTAGCCAACACCCAGTGGGTCAGCCCAGGGATTGGTAAATGAAATCAGGCGCTGAAAACGGAAAGGCTCTAACAGGATCAGTGCCGTCACACCCGCAACAATTGCCCCCAGCATAATCAGGAACTGTGTAGCTGGCGCGCCTGCAAGGAAAAATACCCCCACCATCATCAGGACAATCACGACTGTTGCACCCAAGTCAGGTTCAGCCACAATGAAGCCAACGGTCAGTGCCATGACACCACTCAGGCGCAATAGGCCTTTCCAGTGCGTTCGTACCTCTTTGGCACGGCGTACCACATAGTCAGCAGTGAAAATTGCCATTACAATCTTGGCAATTTCAGTTGGCTGCAAGGTAAAGCTACCGACCTTAATCCAGCGGTGTGCCCCATTGACTTCAGAACCCACCACCAGTACAGCAAGCAGCAAGATAATGGTAATCAGCCATAACGGGAATGCATTTTTAAACCACAGGTTCAGGGAGACCCGATAGGTTAAAAATGCCACCACCGCCGCAACCACAATCGAGATGCCATGACGAACCAGGAAGTAGAATGGATTCTCATGAATATACTCCGCATAAGGCATTGAGGCTGATGCCACCATGATTGAGCCGAAACACAGCAAGGAAATCACGCAAAAAATCAGGATATTGCGTGCTGTCATTTCAGCAGGAAGCTTAGGCAGGCGATTCAACACATGTGAAATCTTCTGTACAGTCTTTTGTATAGCGTTTTGGGCTAAATCAGCCATAACTCTGTCCCTAGTTTTTATTTTCATTCAGGGCATTTACACATGCCACGAATTGGTGCCCACGATCATTGTAGCTTTTAAACATATCAAAGCTGGCGCATGCTGGCGAGAGTAAAACCACATCCTCTGCCTGTGTTGCCTGCTGGGCCAACTCCACCGCCTGCCTTAAGCTATTGGCATACTGGATAAAGGTGGTTCCCTGAATGGCCTGCTCAATCACTGCCGCATCCTCACCAATCAGAATGACGCTCTTGACGTATTTCTGGATCGCATCGCGTAATGGCTTGAAATCCTGCCCCTTGCCCTGCCCACCAAGAATCAGTGCCAGCTTGCCTTTTTTCACCTCAATCGCAGCACCCAGACCATCAATTGCAGCAAGCGTTGCACCCACATTTGTGCCTTTAGAGTCATTGTAGTAGCGTACATTATCGACTGTCTTGACGTATTCACAGCGATGCTCCAGCCCCTTAAAGGTTTTAAGGGTGTCTAGCATGGATTGCATCGGCAAGCCAACTGCCTCACCCAATGCCAGACAGGCCAGCGCATTGGCAACATTGTGCATGCCCTGAATGTACATTTCGGAGGTTTTGAGTAAACGTTCACGTCCACGCGCCAGCCACATGGTGCCATCAGCATCTCGCAACACACCATATTGATTCAGGTCAGGGGCGTTGAGACCAAAACTTTGCATTGGGGTGACATCTGGAACAAGCGGACGGCTTAAGTTGTCATCACGGTTATAAACAACCTTTTTCACCCCCTGAAAAATACGGTGCTTGGCCTTGTGATATCCCAGCATGTTGCCATGACGATCCAGATGGTCTTCACTCATGTTCAACACCACAGCCACTTCCGCATTCAGGTGCGAGGTGGTTTCAAGCTGGAAACTGGAAAGCTCAAGTACAATCAACTCAGGCTGGTCTTTCAACAGGTCCAGTGCAGGACGGCCAAGATTACCACCCACAGCCACTTTTTTGCCTGCATCCTGCGCCATCAAGCCAACCAGTGTGGTCACGGTACTTTTGGCGTTTGAGCCTGTAATTGCAATAATTGGAACTTCTGTTGCGCGGCGTAGCAGTTGAATGTCGCCCACAACAGCAATGCCCTGATCAATGGCCTGCTGGATTTCAGGTAATTGTGGCGCAAGCCCAGGACTAAGAATAATTTCTTCTGCCTGTTGTAAAAGTTCTGAATCAAGTTTCCCAAAGCTGGTTTTCACTCCAGCGGGAATCTGGTCATGTCCTGGCGGCGTTTCTCTCGAGTCCGTAACTGCAACCTGGTAGCCTTGTTCATGTAAAAAGTTGACCGCGGACACCCCTGAAATTCCCAGGCCTGCCACGACTTTTAATCCACCACGCTGTATTAACATTTTCGTTCCATTTTTGCAGTTCACAGAATGGCAAAAATGTTAGCACTTTACTGTTTTAAATGCTTTTTCAGTTTTGGTTTTATTCAGGCTTTTTTGTGTCAGTGCGTAAAAGCAAACAGGATTGCCTAGATCTTAAATATGAGCAATCCTTAATTCTGGCTAACGCCATTTTACCGCCTGAATCGCTTCTTTTTTATTTTGCGGTTCATTCGCATCTGTCGAACAACCACAGCCTCCAGCACAACCCACCACCATTTTAGGTTTTAACCACGTTGCCAAACGCTGCCAGCCTAAACGCTGGCACAGGTTGGATAAAGCCAGAAATGCTGCATTTGCTGTTTGAGGAAATACTTTCCTAAATACCACCACAGCACTCCACAGCACCAATACAGCAACAATCAAGTAGTCAAACATAGCTCATACTCCCACTCTACTTACCCCCAAATGCGTGATGCAATTTGGTAGGTAAAGAAAGACATTAAATAGGCCAATCCAAACAGATAAGCGGTCATCACCGCCACATGCTTCCATGAACCCGTTTCACGGCGTACCGTTGCCAATGTTGCCAAGCAATGCGGCGCATAGATAAACCACACCAGCAAAGACAAACCTGTGGCCAGCGACCAGCCTGTACCATCAGCACTAATCAAGTGTGCCAAGCCTTGTGCCACTGCATCATCATCTGCACCAGACAGGGCATAGACAGTACCCAGTGCAGCCACCACCACTTCACGGGCCGCCATCGCTGGAATCAGGGCGATACAGATTTGCCAGTTAAAGCCAATCGGGGCAAAGATTGGCTGGATCAGATGACCCAGCATCCCTGCAAAACTATAATCAATTGCAGGCTGTGTCGCACCATCTGGTGCTTGCGGGAAAGTACATAGGAACCACAGTAAAATTGAAAGAGCGAAAATAATTCCACCCACACGTTTTAAGAAAATTTTGGCGCGATCTAATAATCCAATCCCAACGCTTTTTAAATCAGGAATACGATAACTTGGTAACTCAAGTAATAGCGCATGTTGTGATTTATCTTTTTGTAGAAATTTCATCACAATCGAAACACACAAAGCACTGACAATACCCGACATATATAAGCCAAAGAGCACCAAGCCTTGCAGGTTAAAAATCCCCCATACCATTTGATTTGGAATAAATGCTGCAATCAATAAGGCATAGACGGGTAATCGTGCTGAACAAGTCATTAATGGTGCAACCATAATCGTGGTAAAACGATCACGCGGATCACTAATACTACGTGTTGCCATAATTCCAGGCACAGCACAGGCAAAGCTTGAAAGCAATGGAATAAAGGCGCGCCCACTCAGGCCAGCCTTAAACATCAACTTATCCAGCAGAAATGCTGCCCGTGGCAAGTAACCGGATTCTTCCAGCACCAGAATAAAGAAGAACAAGATCAGGATTTGTGGCAGGAATACGATGACACCGCCTGCCCCTGCAATGATGCCATCCACCACCAGACTATGCAGTAACGGTTGGGAAATATGATTTCCCAGCATCTCGCCCAACCATGCAAAGAATGTCTCAATTCCATCCATAAATGGTGCAGCCCAGGCAAAGACCGCCTGAAAGACAATAAACATCATCACAGTCAAACTAATCAAGCCCAGCACTGGATGCAGGAAAATCTTATCCAGAAAATCTGTACGCTTATCTTCCTGATTAACAAAATTCACCACATCCCTGACAATCGTTTCAATTTTCTGATGGTGATCACCTTTCAAACCACTGAGCTCTGTTTGTGGAACCGTGTATTTCTCCTGGTCAAGCGCATGTAATAGGTTTTCAATGCCTGTGTTACGGACTGCAACAGTCTCGACCACAGGTACGCCCAAACGTTCTGACAGTTTCTGGGTATTGATCTGGATGCCACGGCGACGTGCCTCATCCATCATGTTCAACACCACCAGTATTGGTCTGCCCAGCTCAATAATTTCCAGCACCAAGCCCAAATGCAACTTTAAGTTGGTTGCATCCACCACGCATAAAAAGGCATCCTGCTGCCCCTCTTCCGCGATCTTACCCTGACAGACATCACGGGTGATTTCCTCATCTGGACTGGTGGCCTGTAAGCTATAGGTTCCTGGCAAATCCAGTACCCGTACACTTCGACCAGATGGCAACTGGAAATGTCCGACCTTACGCTCAACCGTTACCCCTGCATAGTTGGCAACCTTTTGGCGGGTTCCTGTCAGGTGGTTGAATAACGAGGTTTTACCACAGTTTGGATTCCCCACAAGGGCAACACGTAACGCATCACTCATGCAGGTGCTCCTTCAAGTTGAATTTCAATTTTCTCAGCCTCAGTTTTGCGTAATGCAAAACGGGTAAAGCCAATCTGGATTAGAATCGGATCGCCACCAAACACACCTTTGGTAATTACCTGCACCTGAGTTCCTGGCACAAAGCCCAAACTCTCTAAACGCACTGCTACAAGATCTGGCTGTCCAGTTTCATCGATCAGGCGATTCACCTTAGTGATTATCGCCGTTTGCTTGACTTTTAATGCTGACAATCGCACCGCTTCTAACCCTTGACTCTTTTATTGTAAGTATACAGGCAAATGAGAATAATTACCAAAAACAATATCAATGGCATTTCCTTTTTTGACAGATCGACAACACAAAATTTTTCTTTTACAGTGCAGATGAATCAAGGACACTGGCTGTTATGTTAAATAAAAAACCCCGTATTCCCACTGCAGTCACCATTCCAGAACACCTGAGTTTTCTACAGGGTTTTCGTGACTATCTGGTGGCACAAACCGTTAGCCCCCATACCCGTAATGCCTATCTCTCCGACCTGATTCAGTGCAGCGAATTACACACATCGGTTTCGTTACCGCAATGGTCAAGTGATGACATTGCCGATGTGCTGATTGCGCTGACCAAGGCAGGTAAAAGTCCCCGTTCAATTGCGCGTTGCCTATCGGCCCTGAGACAGTTCTATAAGTTTTTAAGGGAACAGAAAATAAGGGATGACAACCCTGTTGCCACCCATCAATCCCCTAAAATTGGTCGGGCATTACCAAAGGATTTATCAGAACAGCATGTTGAGTCGCTGATCAATGCGCCTGACACTGACACCGCCCTAGGCCTACGTGACCGTGCCATGCTGGAAGTGCTGTATGCCTGCGGTTTACGTGTCTCTGAGTTGCTCAACTTACGCATGGAACTGGTCAATTTAAAGCAGGGCTTTCTACGCATCACAGGCAAGGGCAATAAGGAGCGTCTTGTACCACTTGGACAATATGCCTGTGACTGGATTGAAAAATATCTGCTTGAATCACGTCCTCAACTCTACAAGAGCAGTACCGATTATCTGTTTCTCACCCAGCATGGTGGCATCATGAGCCGCCAGAATTTTTGGTACGCGATTAAACGCTATGCGCTACAGGCCAATATTCAGGCGGAGTTATCACCACATACCTTACGCCATGCCTTTGCCACCCATCTTCTCAATCACGGCGCGGATTTACGTGTGGTGCAAATGCTACTGGGGCATAGTGACCTCTCCACCACCCAGATTTACACCCATGTTGCTCAACACCGTATGCAGGAACTGCATGGCAAATACCATCCACGGGGATAAAACCACCACTTGTCCAAGATTGGGATAAAACTTGATTTTATTCACAATGCATCAGCAAGATTTAACGAAGTCATGGCATTTTTTTGTTATGCTAATCCCCTGAATATATGAATATGAACAAAAAAGGTTCCTTATGTTGTTTACCCGTTCCAAGCTTGTACTTGCATGTACATTAGCATCGACATTATTGGTAAGTGCCTGCTCAAAAGAAAACTCAGCACAAAAACAAGATGCCCTGACAGCGAGTGCGCCTGCAACTGGTGAAGCATCAACCTTAAATGAACGCAATGCCCAACAGCGTCTGGTTTCAACGCTGGAAAAGCATTTTAAAACCGCCAATATCAATGCCAAAATTTTGGCGGTGAAAAAAACCGAAGTGCCCAACCTGTACTGGGTGAGTCTGGAAGGAATGGGTTCAGTTTATGCCACGACTGATGGACAGTATATTATTCAGGGTGATGTGATTCGTTTAGGCGACAAACAACTGCACAATGTCAGTGAGGCATTGCAGGCCACTGAGAATAAAAAACACTTGGCCGCCCTTAAAACAGAAGACCTGATTGTTTATCCAGCGCAGGGCGGTAAAGCCAAACATGTGATCTATGTGTTTACCGACTCAAGCTGCCCATACTGCCACAAACTGCATGAACATCTTGCCGAAATTAATGCGAAAGGCATTGAAGTACGTTACATCGCATGGCCTCGTGGCGAACAGTTTATGCCAACTATGACCGCGATCTGGTGTAGTGAAGACCGTAAGGCCGCCTTTGATCAAGCCGTTCAGGGTTTACCTGTCCTCGCTGGAGAATGTAAAAACCCAGTACGTGACCAATATCAACTAGGCCTCAACATGGGCGTAAATGGCACCCCAGCAATTTACAATGTTGAGGGTGAATATCTGGGTGGCTATATGACTCCAGAGGAAATCGTAAAACGACTCGAAAAATAAATCATTTCTCCTCTATGTCGATTAGAACGACCTGAGCGACAGATTAAAAATGATCTTAGCCCTAGTGTCTACGCAGTTTTTTAGCTATGATCAAGCTTCATTAAAATGATTGAATAAAATGGAGTGTGACGTGAAACCAGTTCGTCTGGCGATACTCGGTCTTGGTACTGTTGGTGGTGGAGCCCTTAAATTATTACAAGAAAATGCTGCTGAAATTAAACGCCGTACTGGTCGAGAAATTCAAATTACCCATGTAGGTACACGCCGTCCACGTCCAGACTTAAATCTTGATGGTATTCAACAAAGTGATGACCTGATGCACATCGTACGTCAGCCTGATGTCGATGTCGTGGTTGAAGTCATGGGTGGCATTCATCCTGCCTATGAAGTTATCATGGAAGCCATTAAACATGGCAAACAGGTTGTTACCGCAAACAAGGCCCTGCTTGCTGAACATGGCAATGAACTGTTCAAGGCGGCAGAAGACAATGCCGTACAAATCGCCTATGAGGCAGCAGTTGCTGGCGGTATTCCAATTATCAAGGTGATCCGTGAAGGTCTTGCAGCAAACCATATTGAATGGCTGGCAGGCATCATCAATGGTACAGGCAACTTTATCCTGACTGAAATGCGTGAAAAAGGCCGTGCCTTTGAAGATGTGTTGAAGGAAGCGCAGGAACTCGGTTATGCCGAAGCTGACCCAACCTTTGATGTTGAAGGTATTGATGCGGCCCATAAACTCACCATTTTGGCTTCTTGTGCCTTTGGTATTCCGCTACAGTTTGACAAGGTCTACACTGAAGGCATCAGCAAGATTACCGCGCAAGATGTGAAATATGCAGAAGATCTTGGTTTCCGCATCAAGCATCTCGGTATTGCTCGCCGTGCAGCCAATGGAATTGAGTTACGCGTCCATCCAACATTGATCCCAGCCGAAGAACTGATTGCCAATGTCAATGGTGTGAAGAATGCCGTTCTTGTGCAGGCTCATGCAGTCGGCCCAACCTTATATTATGGTGCAGGTGCAGGTGCAGGTCCAACCGCTTCTGCTGTGGTTGCGGACGTGATTGATATTGTGCGTGATATTTCCTATACCGAAGATGGTGCAGGCACCATTCCACAATTAGCATTTGAAGCACTCACCAATGTGCCAATCCTCAGCCGTGAGGAAATGACCACTGGATACTACATCCGCCTAAATGCGGAAGACCAGACGGGTGTATTGGCTGATGTCACCACCATTCTCAGCCGTGCGGGGATCAGTATTGATGCCATCATGCAGCAATCACGCTTAAAGGATTTAATTCCGATTGTGATTTTGACTGATCCAGTGCTTGAGTCCAAGATGGATGAAGCGCTTGCACAAATTCAGGCACTACCTACAATTCATGGCGAAATCATCAGAATTCGTTTAGAATCGCTCGATAGTTAATCAGGTTGAGGGAAAATGCATTCCCTCTCCCCGCTCTACCTCATATTGGAACACCATCATGTCGAATGCCAATCGTTATACTGGTCTTGTAGACCGTTATCGTGACCGTTTACCTGTGTCTGCAACTACACGTGCAATCTCTTTGGGTGAAGGTAATACTCCACTCATTAAACTAGAGAACATTCCACGTATTATTGGCAAAAATGTCGAAATCTATGTGAAATACGAAGGTCTGAACCCAACAGGTTCGTTTAAGGACCGTGGTATGACGATGGCGGTGACCAAAGCAGTTGAAGAAGGTTCCAAAGCGATTATCTGTGCATCTACAGGCAACACCTCTGCTGCTGCAGCAGCGTATGCGGCTCGTGCAGGCATTAAGGCATTCGTTTTGATTCCTGAAGGCAAAATTGCCATGGGTAAAATGGCGCAGGCGATGATGTACGGCGCGATCACCATGCAAATTCGTGGTAACTTCGATGATGGTATGCGCCTCGTAAAAGAAGTGGCTGATCAGGCACCTGTCACCATTGTAAATTCAATCAACCCGTATCGTTTGCAAGGCCAAAAAACCATTGCCTATGAAATTGTAGAAGCATTGGGTCGTGCGCCTGACTATCACTGCCTGCCAGTGGGTAATGCAGGAAACATCACGGCTCACTGGATGGGTTATACCGAAGCAGTTGCAAACCAGCCTGCTGACCAGTTTGAACAAGTGATTTATGATGCTGCAACAGATCAATTCACAGGCCCTAAACCAGAAGGTTTACCGACTATGGTCGGTTATCAAGCTTCTGGCGCAGCGCCATTCTTACGTGGCGCGCCTGTAGAGAATCCAGAAACTGTTGCAACAGCGATTCGTATTGGTAACCCACAAAGCTGGAATCATGCCAAAGCAGTTGTACGCGATTCAAAAGGTTGGTTTGATGAACTTCAAGATAGCGAAATTCTTGAAGCACAACGTTTACTTTCTATGTATGAGGGCGTGTTCGTAGAACCTGCTTCAGCAGCATCTATTGGCGGTGCGATTCGTGACATTAAAGCAGGTAAAATTGCTGAAGGTTCTGTAATCGTTTGTACTGTTACGGGCAATGGTTTAAAAGATCCTGATACTGCAATCAAGCAATGTGCTGATGCCGTAATGTTGTCAATTGATGCAACAATGGCTCAAGTGAAAGATTCAATTCTTTCAAATATGTAAGCTATATCATTGATAGATCAAAAAAACCTGCTATGGCAGGTTTTTTTGATCTTGAGGCGTTAAGAGTCTTTTTTTCATTTCCTCAAACAGTTCAACCTGCTGTTCATCACTTAAGTCCAATTCTTCTGCAAATTCCTGAATTAGTTCTTCAACAATGGATTCGGCATCAAAGTCTTCATCCTCTTCTTCTCCCCAGCCATCTTCATCATAGCTATACTGCTTGGCCAACTCTTTTTCAATCGTTTGAATTTCCTCTAAACCAATTTCTTTGATTTCAAAAATTGGCTGCTTTAACAAAGGATTTATTGCATATAAGGCATCCTCTTGCCATGCGCCAATGGTCAAGGTTTGCGTATTTTCGTCATAACTCAAACCTGACTCAGTAGCAAGTAATGCTTTAAGTAACAAGGGTTGTTCAGAAAGTTGTTCTAATGTACCTTTTAATTGAATTGCATCATAATCATAATCTGCAAAGACATATTCAATCTTATTTTTTAGCTCATCTGTATTTTCAGAATAAACCAAACTTGCAAAGCATTCATCATGCTCTTCCACCCACTGCTGTTTTTTAACCGACCACAAGCCATAAAATTTTACTTCATACTCAAATTGTACCAGTTGAAATTTCTGCATATCGGCAAGTTGAATAAACTCAAAAGTATCCTCATCACTCAAGCTTTCAGGCAAGACATCATCCGAAATATCCCCTCCATCCGCAATATGTTCACCACAACGAGCAAAAACAAACTCATCTAGTTTCTGTAATTCTTCTTCAGTGGCATTAAATAAGGATTCTACCTCATACAATGCGAAATCACGCGCCCCTTTAATTTCTAATTGCTTATAAGCTGCTTCCGCTTGTTGTTTATCTTCAAAGACATTGGCAATACGATTGCCTGCAACATAAAATACTTCATCGTTATAGCCAAAATACTTCTCACGAATGACATAAGTGGTCATGTTCTTCCCCTTTTGAGTTCTATTATCAATGGTTTATTTGAATAATTCCGTGATGTAGATTAACAAATTTTACTTAAAATACAATCTATCGCGTTCTGCTTTAGGACAGAATATGTCGTTGTGTTTAGATAAAAAAAACTCTTCATCAAGGAAGAGTTCTGATTAAAAAAATAATCTAAGTCAGGTTAAATCCGTTTTGGCAGTGATGCAACCCAATTCAATAGATTGGTGGCATCATTGGTACGCGCCTGAGAGCTGGATGCACCAAGTAGCACCACCACTGCTGGACGGGAATTTACTGTGGTATGCATCACCACACAACGTCCTGCCTCATTGATATAACCCGTTTTTGACAGATTAATGTTCCAGCCGCCATTACGTACAAGGGCATTGGTATTGTTTGATTTCAGCACACGGTAGCCGAGATTAAAGTCATAGGTTGGCGTGGTGGAAAACTGGCGGATCAGGCCATATTGTGAAGCCGCACTGACCAGAATACCTAAATCTCGTGCGGAGGAGACATTATGAGGGTCCAGACCCGTTGATTCAGCATAACGGGTCGAGGTCATGCCCAATTGCCTTGCCTTGGCATTCATGGCTGCAATAAAGGCAGGGCGACCCCCTGGATAAGTACGGGCCAAAGCGGCTGCCGCAGGATTTTCAGACTTCATCAAGGCAAACAACAGTGCTTCTGCACGATTCATTGTGTCGCCAACACGCAGGGTTGAACTGGAGTTCTTGCCACCCGCACCTGCAAAATCAATGGATTGCAGTGTAATTTCTTCAGACATATTTAAACGCGCGTCAGCAGTCACCACAGCTGTCATCACTTTGGTGATTGAAGCGATTGGCACAGACATATTGCTGTTTTTACTGTACAGCACTTCACCTGTTTGTGCATCCATGACCAGCGCAGCGCGGGCATTGACCGAAGGCTGGCTACTATAATTGCTGCTGTTGCTAAAAGTGTCGCGAATTTGTACAGTATTTTTAGGGCTACTCGACGATGTAATGGTTGCAGAACCACCACTGCGTAAAGTTGTGGTCACAGAGGTCGAGCCTTGCGGACTGATCTCTAATGAATCATCATCTTCCATCAATTGGCTTGCATCACTTGCGGACCAATTTAACGAAGCTGAAGAACTATTCGCACTTGTAGAGGCTGGATTGTTATTTACAACCAGCTCAGCATAACTTGTTGAACTAAGCGCCAACAAAATAGACATGCCCAACACATGTATGACAGATTTTTTAGATTTTTTCACGACACAATACTCAACTCAGGACGCTGCACATTTGCGCTTACTATCATTATGCCTTACATTTGAACAAATCGGGTAAAGCTTTTATAGACACAATTGTGTACAACTATTCGCTAGAAACGGAGAATAGGATTGCTAATTTTGTCGTTTCAATGCAAGCTAATTTTGCTTTATGTAACAAAAAACCAGTTTTTCTGAAAAAAAGGAGGTCTTCTTGATCACTGTTCTTGTTGTTGATGATCATGAACTCGTACGTACAGGCATTTGTCGTATGTTGGAAGACTACCCAGATGTAGAAGTCATTGGACAAGCTGAATCTGGAGAAGAAGCGATTGCACTGGTACGGCAGAAACATCCTCAGGTGGTGCTGCTGGATGTAAACATGCCTGGCATTGGTGGAGTTGAAACCACACGCCGCCTGTTGCAAACCGCACCTGAGACTAAAGTGATTGCTGTCAGTGGTTTAGCGGAAGAACCTTATCCATCGTTGTTATTAAAAGCAGGTGCAAAAGGCTATATCACAAAAGGCGCGCCTATTTCAGAAATGGTACGTGCAATCAATAAAGTGATGCAAGGTGGTAAATATTTCAGTGCCGATATTGCCGAACAACTCGCCAGCTCCTATCTTTCAGATACCCAGCAATCTCCGTTTGATGCTCTTTCTGAGCGTGAAATGCAAGTCGCAATGATGGTGGTTAATTGTATTAGTGCTCAAGAAATCGCCGACAAATTATTTGTTAGTGTTAAAACCGTAAATACCTATCGTTATCGTATTTTTGAAAAACTGGGAATTGATAGCGATGTCAAGCTTACCCATCTTGCGATTCGATATGGACTCATTAAACCTTAATCTTTAGTCATCGCCTATGTTGGGACAAATTGCCTCCTCTGTATCACAGACCATCTATCGACTAGGGATCTGGTATAGTGGTTATCGCCTGATTATTTCAGTCAGCCTGATCCTGATTTATGTGCTTACCGCAGAACAACTGGGCAACAACTATAAATACCCCTTTCTGTATTTTTATACACTGCTGTGTTATATCTGCATCAATATTTTCCAGCTTTTTTTATTGAAACTGCTTCCACTGCAAATCACCAAGCAACTGATCTTTGTCTTTATTGTTGACGTGATTTGCCTGAGCCTAATTACATTTTCAGCAGGCGGGCCAAACCTCCAGCTTAGCCTGCTCTACGTTATTATTATTTTTTCATCCGCCATTCTGCTGAATGCCCAGTTGTCCTTAATCGTGACGCTGTTCGCGGTAATTATGGTGGTTTACCAGCGTTTTCTGGGCAACTTTTTTGACTACAATAATTTAAACCATCTCGGCAATAGCGCTCTCCTTGCCTTTCTATTTTTTGTGGTGCATGCGATTGGCCGTATTGCGGTGCAACGATTTAAAATTCTAGAAACCTTAACTTTCCACCAATCTATCGAGATTCATCAACTCCAGAATATTAACCGTTATATTCTCGAACAAATTGAGGATGGCTATCTGGTGCTGGATGAAAGCAACCATATTGTGCTGAGCAATCCCGCCGCCAATACCCTGCTGGGTGTTCATTTTTCGATGTCCACAGAGAAAACCCCTTTAATCAAATGGCAACCAGATCTATTTGAATTGATTCAGCTCAGCGACTTAAAAGATGGTGAAGAATTTAGTTTTGAATCGCAGCAAAGTCCATATACCGTTAATGTCAAAGTTAAACATCTGATTGTGCCTGAGCAAGCCCTTATTTTATTGATTTTAAAAGATGCACAGAAACTCAACCAACAAGTCCAGCAATTGAAACTGGCGGCTTTAGGGCAGCTCTCAGCCAGTATTGCCCACGAAATTCGCAACCCTCTGGCTGCAATTGTACAGGCCAATGAACTACTCAAGGAAAGTGATGCGCATCAACAGGACATGCTTTCACACATGATTGGTAAACAGGCCAAGCGTATTGACAGCATCATTCAGGATACGCTGGAAATGGCACGGAATAAGCCGACAGAGGCGCAGGTCATTCACCTGACTGATTTTTTTGGTAGCCTACTCAATGAAGATTTGGCTGATGTAAAACAACAGATTCAGCTCAATCTGCTTGAACGCACTAGTATCCTGTTTGATGAAAAGCAGTTAAGGCAGGTCATGATCAACCTGATTCGTAATGCTTTGAGGCATAATGCCGCAGATGCCGAACATATTGAGGTTCAGGTACATTTAAAAGAGGGCCGAACCTGTATTGATGTCATTGATTTTGGTACAGGTGTGGCAAAACGTGATATTTCTCAGCTATTCAAGCCATTTTTTAGTACCGAAATTAAAGGAACTGGTTTAGGATTGTACCTATCTCACAGCTTTTGTGAGGCAAATCATGCAAAGCTCACCTATGTAGAGCGACAACAAGGAGCATGTTTCAGGATTGAATGCTCAAAAATTCATTGATTCAGATTAGGTTTTCGGGGAAATGGCAACTAAACAACCACTCGTCTTGCTAGTAGACGATGAAGAAGACTTATGTCTCCTCATGCAAATGACGCTTGCACGAATGGGGATTAAAACCCATCTTGCCTATCGTGTAGAGCAAGCAAAAAAATTCTTTACCGAATTTCAGTATGATGCCTGTTTAACAGACCTGAACCTTCCAGATGGCAATGGTCTCGATTTAGTTAAACATGTAACGCAGAACTATCCCAACACACCGATTGCGGTACTGACAGCCTATGGCAATATGGATATTGCGATTGCGGCATTGAAAGCGGGTGCATTTGATTTTGTCAGCAAGCCTGTTAATCAAACACATTTAGACCAGTTGATTCAGAAGGCGTTAAATCGCCCACAACCTGAACAGGAGGCGGCAGAAACAGCTTTAGAAAATAAATTACTGATTGGGCGCTCGGCACCAATTCAACAATTACGTATCGCACTCAAGAAAATTGCCCGTTCTCAGGCACCTGTATTTATCACGGGCGAGTCTGGAACAGGTAAGGAAGTGGTTGCCAATCTGGTTCATCGCCTAAGCAACCGTAGTGAAGGGCCTTTCATTGCGATTAACTGTGGTGCCATTCCAACCGAACTGATGGAAAGTGAACTGTTCGGACATAAGAAAGGCAGTTTTACAGGTGCAGCACAGGACAAACAGGGCTTAATTCTGTCAGCACATGGCGGTAGCTTGTTTCTGGACGAGATCGCAGAGCTACCACTCAATATGCAGGTCAAATTATTGCGTGCCGTACAGGAGAAGAAAATTCGTCCTGTCGGCTCAGATCAGGAAATTGATGTTGATTTCCGTGTGATCAGTGCCAGCCACCAAGACTTGGAACTACTGGTACAACAAGGTCGCTTCCGTCAGGACTTATTCTTCCGTATTCACGTCATGGATATCGTGCTGCCGCCTCTGCGTGAGCGTGGCCAAGATATTCTTTTGCTGGCCAATCACTTTATCCAGAAAATTAGTCAGGAATGGGAACTTCCTGCAAAAACTCTGTCGTCTCGTGCAGAACAATTCCTGTTACAGCAATATTTCCCAGGCAATGTACGTGAGTTACGCAACATCATTGAACGTGCCATCACCCTCAGTGATGATGAAAACATTGATCTTGCACACTTGCAAACAGCCCCATTACGCGGCTCAATTGCGACTCCTATCAGCATGCCATTCGCAACACAGGAAGAACATGAACAGACTCATCAAAGCGCTAGCAGCCCTGCAATAAGTTCTAAAAAGCTTCCACCTGAAGGGCTGGAACGTTATCTAGAGAATATTGAGAAAGAAATCCTGCTTAATGCACTCAATCTCACGCACTGGAACCGCACCCTGGCAGCCAAGAAACTGGGGATGACGTTCCGCTCTTTACGCTATCGTTTGAAAAAATTTGGACTCGATACTGAAGATGATGAGTAATACGCTGATCTAAAAATAAAGCCCCTTTAAAAGGGGCTTTATTATGTTAAAGCTTACTTTTCAGCACCAGTTCAGTGACATGTTCTAAATAACTATCCTCTTTCATTTCTGGCGGCAAGGGATAGGTCTGGTTTGGCTGAATGCCCTGCCCCTCAATCATGTTGCCATTTGGGGTGTAATAATGCGATACCGTCATTTGCAGGGCTGTGCCACTTGGAAGTGGAAACAGTTTTTGTACCACACCTTTACCATAACTACTCTCCCCAATCACCCATGCCCGTTTATGTTCTTTCAGGGCTGCGGTAAACACTTCAGCCGCTGATGCAGAACGGCGGTTGATCAAAATCCCCAGTTTAATATTCTGAAACTCATTGGAGGGCAATGCCTGAAACTGCTGATCGCCCTCAGAACGGCTTTTTGTGGTGACAATCAGTCCCTGATTTAAAAATAAGTCTGCGGATTCAACCGCAGCGGAAAGCAGTCCACCTGGATTATTGCGTAAATCCAGAACGACTGCCCTTAACTTGGTTGAACTATATTCTTCGATCAGGCGTTTGATTTCATTGGCTGTATCTTGCTGGAATACCCGAATCTTCAATACCAGTACCTGACTATGTAATAAAACAGGTTCAATATCGGTTTCAACTTTTTTATTCCGAACCAGAATTACCGTGCTATTGCTGTTTTCAGGCTGTATTTGCAGGGTGCTGCCAATCGATCCGTAAAGTAAACCTTGCACCTGATCCTGATTCAGGCTCTTTAATTCCTGATTATCAATTTTCAGGATGGTTTGCCCATTACGCAATCCCAGCTTATTGGAATCCGACCCTGTTTTGAGATCATGAATCTGCCATAGGCGGGTTAAGCTGTCATAGTTCAAATTAAAATCAACAGAAGCTAAATCACCCTCGGTATATTGAATGAGCTGACGATATTCCTCAGCAGACAGATAACGGGAATAGCGATCCAGACCACTGACCAATCCCTTGATGGCCTGCTGGAACAGGGCATCATCAGATTTCTGGTCAACATAGTTGTCCCGTACTATTCCATAGATCTGTACAAACTGTTGAATTGACTCAATTGGAACTTCTGCCGTGGTGTGTGGTGCATTCTCATCCACCCAGCCCGATGGATGTGGGCTTGGTGCTGCATAGAGGATATGCCCCCAACACATCAACAAACCTGCATAGAAAGCCCTGTGGATGTTGTTGTGCTGGTTCATTGGTTCACCTTTCTAAAGAAGCTCTTCTTTTAAAAAGACGAGCTAAGGGAGATTTATTCTAAAGTAATTAAATTCCTGCCCTGCATTTCTGGCGGTACAGGAACCTGCATCAAATGAAGCAATGTTGGCGCAACATCTGCCAAAACCCCACCCTCGGCAATGGTTGCCTGCGTTGGTCCAACATAGATAAATGGAACCAGTTCAGTGGTGTGCTGAGTATGAACCTGTCCACTGTCGTAGTCCTGCATTTGCTCTACATTACCATGATCGGCGGTAATTAACATATGCCCTTTGTTTGCCATGACAGCCTCATAGACACGCCCCAAACAGGTGTCCACTGTCTCAACCGCTTTTACCGCAGCGTCAAACACGCCCGTATGCCCAACCATGTCACCGTTGGCATAGTTCACCACCAGTAGGTCAAACTCACCTGAATTGATGGCATTCACCAGTTCATCCGTGACTTCTATAGCACTCATTTCAGGTTTCAGGTCATAGGTTGCCACGTTTGGTGATGGAATCAGGATACGTTTCTCACCTGCATATTCATCTTCACGACCACCACTAAAGAAGAACGTGACGTGTGCATATTTTTCAGTTTCAGCAATACGCAACTGGGTTTTGCCTAAACCAGACAAGTATTCACCAATGGAATTTTTAAGTTCTTCAGGCATATAGGCAACAGGTGCATCAATGCTGGCCTGATAACGGGTCAGCATCACAAACTTTGACAAATGCGGAACAACTTTACGTTCAAAGCCTGCAAAATCCTTTTCTACAAAGGCACGGGTGATTTCACGGGCACGGTCAGCACGGAAATTCATAAATACAATGCTGTCACCATCCTGTACCTTGACGGTTTCACCAATACGGGTCGCCCGAACAAATTCATCGTTTTCATCCGCCGCATAGGCCTGTTGCAATCCCTCAACCGCAGAACTAGCAACACGGATTGCCTCTCCCTCGGTCATCAAGCGATAAGCTTCTTCAACACGGTTCCAGCGATTGTCTCGGTCCATAGCAAAATAGCGGCCAATCATTGAAACAATACGCCCCTGATTTGGGTACTGGGCAAATAAGGTATCCAGTTTTTCCAGTGATGGTCTGGCACTGCGTGGGGGTGTATCACGTCCATCAAGGAATGCATGTAGATACACGGTTGCACCACGTTTTAGCGCAAGCTCACACATGGCAACGATATGGTCTTCATGCGAGTGTACACCGCCCTCTGAAAGTAGTCCCATCACATGCACCGCACCATGGGCTGCCTTGGCTTTTTCCACCGCATCCACCAGCACTTCATGCTCAAAGAAATCCCCTGTACGAATGTCTTTGGTAATACGGGTAAAATCCTGATACAGCACACGACCTGCACCCAGATTCATGTGTCCAACTTCTGAGTTACCCATCTGTCCATCAGGCAGACCGACATCTTCACCTGAACCAGAAATTAAACTATTGGGATGCCTGGCTTTCATGGCGCTGAGGTTTGGCGTTTTTGCCGCCAGATAAGCATTGTCCTCAACCGCTTCACGATGTCCCACGCCATCCATAATGACCAGAACGTGAGGAATTTTGCCAGCATTTGCATCCGTCATAATGGACTCTCTGTTTGTCTATCATTTGATCGGCATAGTTTACCGAAATTTGACAAATTTCTCCATGATCTTGCAGACGCTTTAATCAATAATGATTATCAATTCAAACCATTCAGACTTCTAGCGTGCGCGATAGAGCAAATAACTGCCTGCCGCAAACATGAACAGGATTGGCAGCAAGACAAACCACGCTGGAGATGGCGCATAGACCAGACTTGCATAGCCCAAAAAGTCCTGTAAATAGAAAAAGCCCAGTCCTGTAAATAATGCAATTACGAGACGGAAACCCATCGATTGCTGACGTAATGGGCCAAAAATAAAGGAACAGGCGATCAATACCAGCGTAATCAGGGCAAAGGGTGAAGCAACTTTTTGCCAGAATGCCAATTCATAGGTTTTTGGCACCTGACTATATTCTTTCAGGTAGTGCATAAAACTGATCAGTTGGCTTGGTGATAAATCCTCTGGGTCCAGCGTCACCATATGTACATATTTAGGCTGTAATGCCAAACCCAATGGCTGTTGCTCATGATCAGTCTTGATCGCATTGCCCTGAGCCAGTAAATCGACCTGATGCGACTCTTTTAAAGTCCACTGCCCATCTTTGACAAACTGCCCTTGTTCGGCACTGACAAAAGACTGCAAACGGTAGTTTTGATCGAAATCAATGACGTTAATATTACGAAGTTGTCCCTGGGCATTGGCATAGTCAATATAGATAAAGCGCTGCCCCTCACGTGACCAATAGCCTTTTACCTCACCCAAGGATGCGACACTACGCTGTGTTTTAATGCTCTGCGCCTTTTCATTGGTATATGGGATCACCCATTCACTCAAGGCAAACGACAGGATGATCAGCAATAAAGCTGAACGCATTACCCAGCCCACAATGCGCCATAGGCTGATGCCCACTGAACGCATCACAATCAGCTCACTATTGGATGCCAATGCCCCCAGCCCTAAAACCGAACCAATCAATGCCGCGACAGGCAGGATTTCATAGAGATAGCGCGGCGCATCCCACATCACAAACAGGAACGCCTGCCATGCGTTGTAATCGGGCTTAAGTGAACCCAGCTCACCCAGATAGGTAAACAACACCTGTAGAAAAGACAGTACCAGCGTAGTTCCCAGCATGGCGAGAACTGTGGTTTTGGTGACATGTCTGGCGACTATTCGACGTGCTAACATCATAACCCCACTCGCTGCATACTTTTCTTGATTTTGGGTGCCAGTTTTTGTTTACGGGAAAAAATTGCCGCAGCACCTGCATACACCAGCAACACCACTGGATAGGCCCAGATATCCAGTTGTTCCTTACTAATCCGCGTTTTAATCGCAATCATCAATACAATCAGGCTGGCAAAAATGAAAATGGCAGGAATCAGGCGGTAATAACGTCCCTGACGTGGACTGACTTCAGACAAGGCCACGGTCAACATGAGTGCAATCACCATAACCAAGGGGCCAAATATCCGCCAACCCAACTCACTCCGAATCACAGGATCATCGCGCTTTTGCCATAGTTTGCTCATCGGCAATGCTTCAACATCATCGCTTTCAAATTTGACATCCTTATCATTCTCCAGACGTAAACGATAGGACTGAAACTCGGCTTGAGTGTATCGGGGCTGGTTTGGATAGATTTCGTAGCGACGACCCTGAACCAGATCAACCACATTGGCGGTATCATTTGCCATTTCCACACGGGTGGCTTCTTTCGCCAGAATCATCACATCAGGTTTATCTTCACGATCGGCTTTCTGATAATAAAAAATATCTTTTAAATTTTTTCGATCTTCGGAAAGTGAACCTGCATAAATGGTATACGGCCCCGAGGAGATAAACTCCTTTGGTCGAACCAGATCAAAACCTGCTCGCACTGCTTGTGTTTGCATCAAGCTTTCGTAAGCACGAATTCCAGATGATGAACCCCAAAACATTAATATTGCTTGAACAATCAAAAAAACAAATGTCATCGGCAATAAAAGTTTGGCCAATTGATTACGGCTAACACCACTACCATTTAAAACCGCCATTTCGTGATCGACATACAAACGGCCAAACACCAGCATCAGGCCAATAAAAAAGCCCAATGGCAAAATCAGGGTTAAAAACTCAGGCAGGCGATAGGCAATGATGCTCAGCAGGACACTACCGTCCAGCCGCCCCTGTGCAGCACGTCCAAAAATCTTGATTAACTGCCCACCCATAATAATTAAAGTGAGCAAAGCAGTCACAACCAAAGAGGTGGAGACCACTTGTTTGACGAGATAACGCCGAATAATCAAAGTAATGCTTCCAAAAATAGACCAATCGAGGGGTAGTGCTAGTTTACCCGAATGTTAAAAATATAAAACCTATCGCTTGTTGCGGATTGCAACCTCATATCTGAAAGTGTTTAATGGACTTATCTTTCTTTTTCGCTGCTTAGGTTCTATACAAACAATGAAATTTACCCTTCATACCGCATTCCCAACACAGTCGTCTAGTGAATCTTTGTGGATTTTGGTTGATTCAGAACAATTACAACAAAACTTAAATCGTTATCAAATCAATCATCTAGAAGATGTTCTGAATGCTACACAATTCAAAGCTGGTTTTAATGAAAATATTGCCCTGATTACCAATATCGCTGTACAAGCCAATGCACATTTACTCGGTTTAGGCAAAAGTGCTGAATTGAAAGCGACAAAATTAGCAAAACTCGCACAAACGATTATCAAATCATCACAAAATAAATTTAGACAAATCACTGTAGATCTCAGCGCATTACCAACTGATTTACATTACCTATTTGCCTTAGGTTTAACTCAAGCAGCCTATGCCTATGATGAATTTAAATCTAAAAAAAATGAGTTCATCTTAGAAACCATTAATCTAGTTGCAAATGAAACTGTACTTGATGATGCTCAATTAAAGCTCGTCCACGCAGTTCAATCTGGACAAAATTACGCTCGAGATTTAGGCAATCGCCCAGGAAATATTTGCTTCCCTGAATACCTTGCAGATCAGGCGATTGCACTTGCAGCACAATACCCTGACCTATTAAAAGTCACTATCCTGAATGAACAGCAAATGGCTGATTTAGGGATGAATGCTTTTCTTGCTGTAAGTAAAGGCTCTGATCGACCAGGCAGAATTATTACACTTGAATATCAGGCAAAAGCTGATCAAGCACCTATCGTACTTGTCGGTAAAGGTGTTACTTTTGATACAGGCGGTATTTCATTAAAACCAGGCTTAGGTATGGATGAAATGAAATTCGATATGTGTGGTGCTGCCTCTGTATTAGGTACGATGCAAGCACTTTGCGAAGCTCAACTCCCAATTCATGTTATCGGTGCGATCGCAGCAGCAGAAAATATGCCTTCAGGTCATGCAACACGCCCTGGAGATATTGTGACGACCATGAGTGGTCAAACTGTAGAAATTTTGAATACGGATGCTGAAGGCCGTTTGGTTCTATGCGACACCCTCACTTATATCAAACGTTTTAATCCTGCGCTTGTCATTGATATTGCGACACTTACAGGTGCATGTGTTGTTGCGCTAGGCAAAGTCGTCAGTGGGCTATTCTCTCCAGATGATGAACTGGTACAAGAATTACAACTTGCTGGCGAACAATCACTCGATCGTGTATGGCGTATGCCTGTGATGGAAGAATATCAAGAACTCCTTGATTCACCGTTTGCCGATATTGCCAATATTGGTGGTCCTTATGGTGGTGCAATAACCGCAGCATGTTTCCTTGAGCGTTTCACTCGTGATTACCGCTGGGCACATCTTGATGTGGCTGGTACAGCATGGTTATCTGGTGCAGCTAAAGGTGCAACTGGACGCCCAGTACCATTACTGATGCAGTTTTTAGCGAATCGTGTTGAAACGAATAACTAATCTATGGCACAAGTTAGTTTTTATTTGTTTGAAAACAGCATTGAGCGGCAAGTTGAAAGTGCTTGCCGTTTATGTCGAAAAATTCTGAATCAGCACCCACAGATTTGGTGGTATTGTGTTGATTCAAATTTACAAAATGAGTTAGATAACAAGCTATGGAGTTTTGATTCAAGTAGCTTTATTGCTCATGGAATTGATCAATTGAATAGTCCAGTGTGTATTTCAGCTGAATTACCGCCATCGAATGATTGGATTGTATTTAATTTTAACAATCATGCACTTGAACAAACTCAAGATTTTCGCCACATTATCGAAATTATTGAAAATAATGAAACTGCAAAACAGATCGGGCGAGAGAAATTTAAGATGTATCGTCGTTTAGGCATTGAGCCACGCACATTTAAATTATAAGTCTGTAAACCATAGCATCGTATAAGGAGTGTCGTGTGGCATTAAATGTAGGTCAAGATTTTAAAAAACGTTGGTTAAATACACCTGAAACTGTACGTCAGACCTATCAGGAAGATTTAGCTCGTATCTGTGATCTACTGTTACCACAAACACAAATCCAAACATGGATACAACTCGAAGAAAAAGCTCAGCTACGCTCTCAACAACGTATTGATCAAGCTTATGCACATTTAAAGGCTGAGTTAATTGAACAAGCACGCGTTCGCAAACAATTGGCTTTGGAAAAAGCTTTAGCAGAAAAACGTGCTGCCCAAGCTGCTTATGCCGCGCAACTGCAAGCAGATGAGTTAAATCAGTTCGAACAACAAACGGAAAATCTTGTTGCCCTTCGACAACACATTGATCAAGAAATTGCACAACACACTGAACGTTATCAACCAAATCCTGAACAACCAAGTATTGATTATGCTCAAGGGCATCGTGTTCAGATTGATGACCAACAAATCTTGTCTGAGCTCGAAAGTGTGCGTGTCCGACTGGAATTAGAAGCTGAAAGTATGATTGAACAAGCGGTCACAGTTTTTAGAGCAAAATTACATGCGATTGCGCAAGACGAAATAGAATACATTCTGAAAAATAGTCAATTTTCAGATGAAAAATAATAAAAAAGCCCAGTTTAAACTGGGCTTTTTTATGTTTCATTTTTTATTTTAAGAAACCGTTTTCAGCCAAAAATGCCATACTGATGTTTGACTCAGTTTTTTGTTCCGCTGCTCTATCACCCAACAATAAGCGCTCGATATAGCGTGCCAGCACATCAACCTCTAAATTAACTTTTGTACCAACTTGCCATGTGCCAATATTGGTACGCTCAGCAGTATGAGGGATGAGATTCAAACTCAGAATATTGCCACGTAGATGGTTAATGGTCAGACTAATCCCATCGACAGTTACAGAACCTTTTTCAGCTAAATATTTTGCCAATTCAACAGGTGCTGTTACTTCAAAATATAATGAACGCGCGTCTTCTCGAACGACTGTAATTTCTCCTAGACCATCAACATGTCCACTCACAATATGTCCACCAAAACGTGTTGTTGGCAACATTGCTTTTTCGACATTGACGGATTGACCTACTTTCCATTGACCTAAAGTCGTTCGATTTAAGCTTTCACGAGACACATCTGCAGCATACCAATTACTTCCCCACTCGATCACTGTGAGACAAATTCCATTCGTCGCAATTGAATCACCTAAATGTACATCAGACATATCCAAATCAGTTTGAATACGTAGACGTACATCACCGCCTACACTTTGTAAGCTCTCAACCTTACCTAAACTTTCAATAATGCCTGTAAACATGGAAGTTCTAACCTAATCTTATGCAATATATGCCATAGTGAATCGAATACCATAAAGCAAAGCCTTAGAGATAACAAGGGACTCCAAGTTCAAATACCTGCAATAAAAAAGGCGATCTATTGATCACCTTTTATCATTTTTAACCTTAAATTATTGCATTTCAGAGACACGTTGATTGGCTGTCTGTTTAAGCTCAACAGTATTATTTAACAAGAAATGGCTAAAAAATAATTTATAACCTAATACGCCTAAGCAAGCGCCAACAATCGGTGCAAAGATAGGCACAATAAAATAAGGAATATTACGACCGCCAGTAAAAGCAATTGAACCCCAGCCCGAAAAATAGGCCACAACTTTTGGACCAAAATCGCGTGCAGGATTCATAGCAAAGCCTGTTAATGGACCAAAAGAAGCGCCAATGACAGCAACTAATAATCCCACCAAAATTGGTGCTAAAGCACCACGTGGCAAACCATTATGATCATCCCCAATCGCCATGATGAGCCAAAGCAATAACATAGTGATAAACATTTCCACCATAAACGCCTGTCCAATAGACAATAAATGATGTGGATAGGTTGAGAAAATTCCAGCCAACTCCAAACTCTCGACACTCCCGCGCAGCATATGGTGTGTTTGCTCATAATCCATAAATAGATTGCTATACAAACCATAGACCAATAGCGCGCCTAAAGCAGCACCAGAAACTTGAGCAATAATATAGAAAGGAACTTTACGTTTATCAAAACCAGCAAACAGTGCTAATGCAATCGTAACGGCAGGATTGAGATGAGCTCCAGAAATACCTGCAGATAGATAAACAGCCAATGCTACAGCCAAGCCCCATACAAGGCTGATTTCCCACAACCCTAGACTTGCTCCTGCAAGTTTAAGCGCAGCCACGACACCAATACCAAAAGATAAAAAAACTGCGGTAGCAAAAAATTCAGCTATACATTGCCCCAACAAGCTGGGTTCCGAGCGACTCATCACAACCTCTCTTGGTCAGTGCTGCGTATAGGCATGACCTGAAATAAAGCTCGGCAAAATATATTCATTTTCGAAAATGAGCAATATTCTTCTGGTAATTTTTCAACCAAATAGTAAAATATTTTTTGTAAATAAAAAAGATTAAGCCACGCAACAAAATTATATAGGTAATTGTTTTTAATTAATTTAAAGGTAAGCAATTATTCAGAAAAACTTATTTAAATTCAATGACAATTCATGTAAAAACAATCATTTATTTTATAAAATTATATGTATTAGCAAGAAAGTGAAAAAAATAGAAAATAGACACCACATTATCCCAAAATGGTGTCTACTTGAATTTACCAAAGTGCAAGCTGAGTACTATTGCCTGTCGTATCAACACCACCTAACTCAGCAAAATGATATAACTGCCCTAAAAGTTGTCGTAATGGCGGGCCAGACTTCGCATGGGTATCCGTAATCACAATAAACTCAAGCACACGTGCACGTTCTGATTGACGCTGTTTACTCACTCGATAACGCGGTACATCTTGAGTTAGCAAAGTCACTTTGCCGCGCTTTAAATTAGCAGTCAGCAAATCTTTAGGCTCAATATTTCCATCAGTCGAATAACTAGTCAAAATATAGCGTGCATTAATTGTTTCCAATAACTTTTCATACGCTTCTTTCGCATACTTAGAAGAGTTATAAGGACTTGGGCGTTCTTTACGCCATGCTCGATCAATTCCACTCTTAAAGCCTTTGGTATCAGGTGATGGTAAATCCACTTGATCCCATAAAGTCAGAGCATTTAAAACATGGTAGTTACTGCTGTAGGCATGTTGATTATAAGGTGGATCAAGATAGGCAACATCGACTTCGAAACCACTCATTTGGTTGGCTAAATGTTGTGCATCGACACACCACATTTCAGCCGCAGGTCGTTTGGGATCACCAATCTCACAGAAACGGCTCGGTGTAAGCCATATTAATGACTCGATTCGTTCTAGCGCCGTTTGAGTTCGGCCACCCCAACCCTGATGAAAGCTCTTAAATACACCACTGGTATTACTAACAAAGCTTGCCGAATATAAAAGTGGTGCCAATAGAGCACTCATTTCCACATCATTGATTGCACCTTGTGCTTGCCAAGTTGCGATCTGTTGACGAATTGCATCAATACGCATCCCATTGCGGCGTTTAAAGAACAATCGATCACGGGAAGGATCGTAAATATCATCATTGCGCGGGCATAAATTATGGGTCACCCAGCCTTTGACTTCTGGCAATCGATTCAAATAGTCGATCGCTTTTTGATAGCCACCTAATTCTTTAAATGCGGGTGCATCAACACAGGCTAAAATCGCGTTGTTCAATGCATGGCTATACGGTTCCCAGTCATTTGCAATGACACGATAGCCGTTTTGACGTGCTAAACGTGAGACCACGCCACTCCCTGCAAAGAAATCAGCAAAAATCGGTGGATTCTTTTTCTTACTATTCAGTGTGCCCGTAATCTCAAGTGCTTCCAAAATGAGATGAAGCAGTCGACGCTTATTGCCTAAATAAGGTACTAACTGATGAAAAAGATATTCGTCAGTCGTACGTGCTGCATGACGACGCTTGTGATAAACCGATGGTTCTGGATTCATATCATCTCTTGGATAGGGAGCAATCTTAGGCGAATATCTTGCCCAAGTTGGGTTACATCGACTAAATCAAAACGCAATTGTTCTGCCATTGTACTCAATTCAGCATTGAACATTGCACGAGCAGATTGACCAAGTAAAGTCGGTGCAACATAACTGATCATTTCATCAACTAAACCCTGCTGTAAAAAAGCCGTTGATAAAGTTGCGCCTGCTTCAACTAACACATCATAGATTTGATACTGCTGAGTTAAAGTTTGCAATAATTGACTTAAGGGTTGCGGCGCCAATTGTATCACGCCTAAATCAGCAAGTTCTTGACGAAATGGTGTCATCACCATCACTGTTTCAGGATTTTTCAAAATCTTCGCTGAAAGTGGTAACTGTCCTTGGCGATCCAATACAATACGCTTTGGCTGAACCACGGTACTTAGCTCAATACCGTCCAATGCACGTACATTCAGCTCACAATCATCCGCTAAAACGGTTTGAATACCAGTAATCACAGCACCCGAAATTGCACGCCAATGTTGTACATCTTGTCTAGCGATTGCTCCAGTAATCCATTTTGATTCTCCTGAAGCCATTGCAGTACGTCCATCTAAACTTGATGCAATTTTCAAACGTACATAAGGTAAACCTGTCGACATCGCTTTTAAGAAGCCAAAATTTAAAGTTTTGGCTTCTTCATCACAAATCCCAGTTTCCACTTCTATGCCTGCATCTTGCAAGATTCTGACACCTTTACCAGCCACCAGAGGATTTGGATCAGAACAAGCAACCACAACCTTTTTGACTTGAGCTTTTACTAAGGCTTCCGCGCAAGGTGGTGTCCGACCAAAATGGGCACACGGCTCTAAAGTCACATATGCCGTGGCATCTTTAGCATGTTCGCCCGCTTGGCGAAGTGCAAAAACTTCTGCGTGGGGTTGACCCGCTTTAGGGTGATAGCCCTCGCCAATCAACTGCCCATCTTTGACAATAACGCAACCCACGTTAGGATTTGGTTTAGTCGAATACTGACCACGTCGTGCTAAATCAATAGCCTGTTGCATCCAGTATTGATTCTCAGAAAGATGATCTTGGATTAAATCGGACATGATTTCCCTAACTTAAGCTTCGTTTTCACGTTGTTGCATTTGCTCGATTTGACGACGAAATGCCTCTACATCTTGGAAATCTTGGTATACAGAAGCGAAACGAACATACGCCACATGATCCAATCCAAACAAAGCCTGCATGACAATTTCACCAATGGTTCTAGATTTGACATCACGTTCACCTAGACGGCGAATTTGGGATTGAATGTCGCTCAGCACTGTCTCAATTTGCTCTTGGGTCACAGGTCGCTTCTGCAAAGCGTGCATCAGAGAGCGGCGCAATTTTGCTTCATCAAAAGGCTCACTTTTCGCATCTGATTTAATAACCCTCGGCATTACCATTTCATAACTTTCGAAAGTTGTAAAACGCTCACCACACACCACGCATTCACGACGGCGACGAATCTGACTACCCTCGGCAGCCAAACGGGAATCGATAACTTTACTATCAGCGGCGTTACAAAATGGACAATGCATAGTTGTGCAATTAGTTATTCACATCAACTAAGTGTATCAAAGTTTCAGCTATTGCTAAACAGAGAGCCACAATAGCCCATCAGTACAACCAAAAGTATATAAATGCTTCTTCATTGACATAAAAAAACAGCCCTTACGGGCTGCTTTTTTATCGATATTCGAAAGATCAATTATTCGATACGTTCGCCATGTTGGCTAAGGTCAAGACCCATACGTTCATCATCAGCGCTTACACGAATACCAATCACAAGATCAATCACTTTAAGAATAATGAAAGTCACAACACCACTATATACGATTGTTGCTAATACACCTTCAATTTGAACCCAAAGTTGGCCAGCGAATGTCGGAGCAAGTACAACACCAGCAGCTTTAATGATTTCATCACTGTAGAAGATACCTGTCAGTACTGCACCTACGATACCACCAACAGCGTGTAAACCGAATGCATCCAAAGCATCATCAGCTTTAAGTAAGCGTTTCAGTGCTGTAATACCCCAGAAACATACTACGCCACCGATCAGACCCATCACCAACGCACCACCGACACCAACGAAACCAGCAGCAGGTGTAATCACAACCAAACCAGCAACCGCACCAGAAGCACCACCAAGAACTGAGGCTTTACCACGAACGACACGCTCAACCACCAACCAAGAGAATGCGGCTGCGGCTGCGGCAACTTGAGTGACCAGGATTGCCATACTTGCACGAGCGCCAGCGCCTAATGCGCTACCACCGTTAAAGCCGAACCAGCCCACCCAGATCAGGCTTGCACCCACAACAGTTAAAGTCAGGTTATGTGGCGCCATTGACTCACGGCCCAAGCCTGTACGTTTACCCAGCATATAAGCAGCAACCAGACCAGCAACACCTGAGTTGATGTGAACTACTGTGCCACCAGCAAAGTCCAGTGCGCCTGCCTTGAATAACCAGCCATCCGCTGCCCACACCCAGTGTGTGATTGGTGCGTAAACCAGGATCACCCAAACTGCGATGAATGCCATGAATGCTGAATATTTCATACGGTCTGCAATTGAGCCGCTAATAATCGCAACAGTAATAATGGCAAAGGTCATTTGGAAAATAACAAACAGGCTTTCAGGAATAGTTCCACTCAAGGCATCGAATGCAACACCATTCAGCAAGGCTTTCGACAAGTCGCCAAAGTATGCGCCAGTACCAGAGAACGCAAGTGAGTAACCTGCAATCACCCAGATCAAGCTGACCAAAATTGCCGCAGAAAGGCTGAACATCATGGTACTGAGTACGTTTTTCTTACGTACCATACCACCGTAGAACAAAGCCAGACCTGGAATGGTCATTAACAGAACCAACGCTGTTGAAACCAGAATCCAAGCCGTGTCACCTGTATCCACTGTCGGTGCAGCTTCAGCGGCAGGAGTTGCCTCTTCAGTTGCAGGCACCTCAGTCACCACAGTTTCTGGCGTTGCAGCAGCGGTATCAGTTGCCGCCATAGTTTGTTCAGCAGCGACTGGTGTAGATGCAGCATCTTCTGCCCAAACCACGGCAGAGCCACCCAAGAGTGCGCCAGATAGACTGAGCGCCATAAGCATTTTTTTCATTCGTGTCCCCCAACCTTATTTTGTGAGCTATCTGTCTTAATTTCTAACTCAGCAAACTTTGTGCCAATTTAGACAGCGTCTGGCCCAGTCTCACCCGTGCGAATACGAATGACTTGTTCTAAATTTGTGACAAAGATTTTTCCGTCACCAATTTTTCCTGTGCTTGCGACACGGGTAATTGATTCGATGACCGCCTCAACCATTTCATCGCTAATCGCAATTTCAATCTTTACTTTCGGTAAAAAATCAACAACATACTCTGCACCACGATACAGTTCAGTATGACCTTTTTGACGACCAAAACCTTTTACTTCAGTTACGGTAATCCCTTGAACACCAATATCAGAGAGTGCTTCACGCACATCATCGAGTTTGAATGGTTTTACAATTGCAGTTACAAGCTTCATGTTTGTTTTCCTTCGGCTTATCTTCACCAGTAAGGTTTTATGTTCAATTTTCATGCCAATATTTAAAGGTTGGGGGTTTTTTAAATACTGGACACAAGCTTTCTTTATAACCTATTTAGCCTTGAAGATGTAGATGCGCAATCGAAAATAAGTTTCAGTTGCGACTATTTAGCTAGATTTATCAGTCACTCATCTAGCCACGGCGCACAAGGCTATGGGAATATGGCGAGCGGTGATACACTGGGCAACAAATACCCATAACCTATTGAGGACTTTATGATTGAGACACTTTTACAGGCCATTTTGCAGCAAGTTGACCAGCCTAAAAAAGATTTGGAAAAGAATTTACGCGCCCTTCTGAATGAAAGTATCGAAAAACTGGATCTGGTTTCAAAACAGGAACTGGACCGCCAGCGAATAGCACTGAATTTGGCCAACCAGCGCCTGAGTGAGCTACAGCAACAAATGAAATTACTTGAAGAAATGGTGCAGAACAAAAAATAAGCACCAACTCAGTGCAATCAACACTAAAGAATGACTAAAAATAAAGCATCATGATGGAACAATAAAAATGTCTTTTGCCAAAATTTATACGAGGGGCTTATTGGGGCTACATGCTCCCCAGATCGAAGTGGAAGTCCATATCAGCTCAGGCCTGCCCTCCCTGACCATTGTGGGGTTGCCTGAAGCCGCAGTTCGTGAAAGCAAGGACCGCGTGCGCTCTGCTATTATCAACAGTGGTTTTCTGTTTCCAACCAAGCGTTTAACCATTAATCTGGCACCCGCAGACCTGCCTAAGGATGGTTCCCGTCTGGACTTGCCAATTGCACTGGGGATTCTGATCGCCTCTGGACAGTTACCTGAAAATTGTACCGATGGTTTTGAATTTATTGGAGAACTGGCACTGGATGGGCACTTACGCCCTGTTTCAGGAACATTGACCATTGCCATGGCTTGCCAACAGGCACGACATCGCTTGTTACTGCCAGTTGGCAATCTGGATGAGGCCAGCCAACTGCCTGAATTTGAAATGTATGCAGCCAGTCATTTACAGCAGGTATGTGCACATTTTTTGGGCAGTTCGCCACTAAAAGCTGCACCACAAAAATCAATGGAGGCATCCTCACGTTATCCATTTGACCTTGCCGATGTCAAAGGCCAGCTACGTCCTCGCCGTGCGCTGGAAATTGCCGCTGCTGGTGGACACTCGCTGTTATTTAAGGGGCCGCCAGGGACAGGCAAAACCCTGCTCGCCTCGCGCTTACCCTCTATTTTACCGCCATTAAATGCACAGGAAAATTTAGAGGTTGCCAGCATCTACTCTGTTGCAAATGCTCAGCATACTTTCGGACAAAGGCCGTTCCGCGCACCGCACCATACCGCTTCGGCAATTGCATTGGTAGGTGGTGGCTCGCAACCCAAACCAGGTGAAATTACTCTAGCCCATTTAGGCGTATTATTTTTAGACGAATTACCTGAATTTGACCGAAAAGTGCTTGAGGTTTTACGCCAGCCACTTGAATCCAAAGAAATTGTCATTTCTCGCGCCGCAAGGCAAATGACCTTTCCAGCAAATTTCCAGTTTATTGCCGCGATGAATCCCTGTCCCTGTGGCTATGCCTTTAATCAGGACAGTCGCTGCCAATGTTCACCAGAAAGTATCCAGCGCTATCAAAACCGTATTTCAGGTCCATTGCTGGATCGTATTGACCTGCATATTGATGTGCCGCCTTTGCAGGCACAGGAATTACAGGAACGGACACCGAGTGAAAACTCTGAAACGGTGCGTCTACGAGTCATCAAAGCGTATCAGCAACAAATTCAGCGACAGCAATGTTTAAATCAGGCACTTTCACCCACTTTGCTGGAACAATATGCCTGTCTGGATGACAGCTCAAGTAAAATTATTGAAATAGCACAACAAAGATTAAATCTTTCTGCCCGTGCTTATCATCGGGTACTTCGCGTTGCAAGAACGATTGCTGACTTAGCTGAGAGTGACATAATATCTAGCTCACATTTAACAGAAGCCTTGTCTTATCGAGGTAGCAATAGCTAAAAAGCGACCTAATGGTCGCTTTTTTCTCAAATCAGTTAGAACGCATAACCTAAAGCTAAAACAACTTTGTTTTTCTGTTTAGTTTCATCACGTGTATAACCGCCAAAAATGTAATCTAGACTCCACGTTGCGCCAGTTTCACCCAAAGGATGCGATAAACCTAGTGTAGCGTGTCGAAATGCAAAATCTGTTTTAGTGACATCACCTGGTTTTGCTTGATAAGCCAAGTACTCATCATCATCACCATAATAATAAGCCGCAACTTGTGCTTTACCTGTAAATCCGCCAGCTAATTTAGGTGCATAAGTTGCCAAGAAATAGGTGTCACCTTTATTACCAAAAGTCACATTATTTAATAATGTCTGAGCAGTAATATTAAAGTCTTTGTAGCTCAGCCCGACAATTGTTTCATAACCCGTTGATTCCCAGCCTGGATAGTAATAATAAACAGTCCCACCAATTTGATAGCCCAAATCTTCTGTGATTTTTCCTTTGTATCCTGCATACAAATCATTTTCAAATGACTTCTTCTCTTCCTTCACATCTGTAGGTGAGGTATTAAAATCTGCATAAGCAGCTGTCAATGTTGAAAACCAATAACCCAAATAAAAACCACTATCATGTGCATAATCAAGTCCACCTTGCACCGCAGGTGTATCACTTTCAGGTGAGTTGGTCATACCACGCAAGTTATAACTAGACACAACATTGATATTGCCTGTGATCGTACCTGGAAATGGAAGTTTTTTTTCATCTGCCATAGTGAGTGTCGAAGCGAATGTAGCGACCCCTAAAGCAATTGCTTGAACTACAAACTTCATCATATTGATTGCCCCTTTTTATTTACATTTGAATGATTTAGGTTTTAAAGTGAATCAATAGATATTTTGCAAATGCCATGCCATTATTAATAACAATATAAAATTTAATAAATTATTATAAAACAATTATTTAGATACAAATCAGCATGGTTATTTTTTAGAATGATTAAGTTGCAAAATTAATGATCGAATACCTAACCAAACTGGAGCAAAAAGCGTTCATTCTGGCGCAATGATGTGCGTAATGCTTAACTCAATTTCAAACAATCAAATTGATTAAAAATAAAATGACTAAAGATAAAAAAGCCAGCAAATTGCTGGCTTTCAAAGCATCAATCAATTACATGATTAGAATGTTTTGTTTAATGTAAATACTGCGCCTGTTTCAACACCACGTTTATATGGTTGCGCATTTGCATCAATGTTTGTTCCTACAGCAGCTAGTTCAGCTGATAAACCAGGTACTGATTTCACACTGTAAGTTACACCAACTTTCCAATCGACATAGTTATCGTCTTCACTACCATTGTCGCTAAAGTCGTAATCATCAGCTTTAGTATAACCAACGCTAGCTACACCACCAAAACCAGTGTCAGCAAAAGGAACAGTATAAGTTGCGTTTAAGTACCACGCATCTTCTTCTAAACCAAAGAAGTCGTTGGTGTAGTTAACAGCAGCTAAAAGACTGTCACCAGAAGCAATAACACTGCTGAATCCTAATTTAGCGTATAACTCAAGCCAGTTAAAATCTGAAGCACTTGGATAACCGTAATACCATAAACCAACATCTAATTTTGGCTTACCAGCAAATGGTAATTCAGTTGCATAACCTACATATGGGTCTAACTCCAAATGTGGATCAGCAGAACCAAAATTTACATTTGAACCCCATACCCCTGCATACAAACCAGAAGAATGAGATAAAGCAAAACCACCTTGTAATGCTGGATCACTTTGAGTTTGTGTCATACCACGATAACGGTAGTCTGTAGTTAAAGCAGCATTACCAGAAAAGCTAAGGCCATACTGAGATAAAGTATTTGTTTCTTCGGCCATAGCAAAAGTCGAAGTCACAGCAAAAATACTCAACGCGATCGCTTTACATGCAAATTTCATCATATTGATCTCCCCCATGATGGATATTCGACTGATTTATGTTTTAAGTTGCATCATTTTGTAATTAGCAATTGCTGTGCCAACTTTTAGAAATGCTTGCTAAATCTAGCTTCTGTTCAATAAGAGTGCTATCGACGCCATTTGGCTGTGCTGAAATATTATTTTTTCTTTAATAAGGTTCATTTTTCTGAACTATTAAGAAGCACTGCCATTGTTGCGCCTAAAAAATGCACAAAAATAATGCAATTCAATTTAATAAAAAGTGCTGTTCTCCTTAAATAACAATCAAATATGTTGATATAGCGTGAATCGCCCCCTAAAAGTGCACAGATCAAACTTAAATCTGCCTGAAAATAATGGTGCGTTTTTGTACAGCAAAAAATGTCATTCGTCGGGATGTAATTTTTTGCAAATCAGTCGAATAGCTTTTGATCAAAGAAAAAATAAATCATTAAAATAAAATAGAAAAAATAGAAACAAATCACGTATTTTTAATGCATTTAGCTAAAAAATAATCAATATATTTTACGATTAAAATAAAACAATATTTTATTAAAAATCAATATATTAATTTAAATACGACTTAATTTTAAACGATAATTAAATCATAAAATGTTAGCTGAATTTTGTGTAAAAATGATTAAAATAATTTAATAAAAATCTATCTTTTTTACGCATAACTTATACAATTGGTCAAAATTTCAGTTTCCCTCCCCAAATTTGTTATTTACGAGGCTTACCATGCCAAAGGCACAAAAACTTATATTGGCGGTTTTGATTAATGCCGCATTGATCTCCTCAACATACGCAAGCGAACAAAGCGAAGCAAAAGGTTTTGTTGAGGATGCAAATGGTTCAGTATTGTTCCGCACAGGCTTTTTCAATCGTGATAAAAAAGACGGTTTAACAAATGATACAAGCTCAACAGCGCAAACTGCCATTTTTGATCTTCAATCAGGTTTTACAAAGGGTATTATTGGCTTTGGTGTTGGCGTAGTAGGTGATGCATCTTTTAAGCTTGGTGCGAATAATAATACGGGTAATCAAATGATTCCTGTAGATAATCGTGGATTTGCTTATGATCATTGGGCTCGTGGTGGTGCCAATGTGAAAGCTCGTCTTTCCAACACAACCGTGACTTATGGTACACAGGTATCAACACTTCCTGTCATGGCAAGTAATCAAGCCCGTTTAGTACCTGAGTATTACACAGGTGTTTTCATTGAAAGTAATGAAATTCCAAATCTAAATGTGGTTGCAGGTAAATTCACAAAAAACCAAATGTCAAACCAAATTAGTACCGATAAAGATGTGACAGGTCAAGGGCTTGATCGTGCAGTAGTTTGGGGTGCTAAATATAAATTTAATGATCAACTCAATTCATCGTATTATGGCTTAGATGTTCAAGATAAGTTAGAACGTCATTATGCTAATGTAAACTTTACCCAAAGCTTAAAAGACAAGAGTACCTTAACACTTGATGCCATGGGTTATCATACAAAATGGGATAAAGATGCGCTCACTGATTCACATACCACAGATGATCTAGCAAACCGTAAAAACTCGATTTGGGCTGTTTCAGTGGGCTATGGCAAAGATGTACATAATGTCATGCTTTCTTATCAAGATAACACAGGTAATACTGGATATGACTATGGCTATAATGCTGATGGTTTACAAAGTATCTATGTCCCTAATTCCTATTTAGGTGACTTTAATGGTAATGATGAAAAATCTGTCGGGCTACAATATAACTACAACTTTAAAAATCACGGTTTACCTGGTCTAAACTGGACAACTGCATTTGTTTATGGTTGGGATATTGATATCGCTAAAATAACAGATCGCTCAAAAATCATTGACCAAGCCGAAGAACATGAGCTCTTTAACCAAGTCAAATATACAGTTCAAACAGGTACATTGAAAGATGCAAGCCTACGTGTTCGCTATTCTTACTTACGTTCAAGTGATACCTATAATAATGTTTCTGGTGAATATGTCAGCAATGTCATTGGCTCAACCAATGAATGGCGTTTGTTCCTTGATATTCCTGTGAAACTGTTCTAATTCACAGCTTTATTTAAGTCATAAAAAAACCTCCATTCAATTGAATGGAGGTTTTTTATGAGCCTGATTTTAGGGTGATAAAATCAGGCTTTATTTTTTCAAAATTATTTTTTAGCAGCTTCGATTGCTTTCAACACTTCTTCTTTGGCAACAGCAGCATTTTCCCAACCACTGATTTTTACCCATTTGCCAGGCTCTAAATCTTTATAGTGGGCAAAGAAATGCTCAACTTGGCTGATCAACAGCGGAGGAAGATCGGTATATTCCTGAACATCTTTATACAATGGAGATAATTTTTCATGTGGCACAGCGATGAGTTTCGCATCAATACCACCATCATCTTCCATGTTCAGTTTGCCCACTGGACGGCAACGAATCACAGAACCCGCAGCAACAGGATGTGGCGTTACAACCAATACGTCTAATGGGTCGCCATCTTCTGACAATGTATTTGGCACATAACCATAGTTTGCTGGGTAAAACATGGCTGTACCCATGAAACGGTCTACAAACAACGCATCAGAATCTTTGTCAATTTCATACTTGATTGGCGCTGCATTTGCAGGAATTTCAATGATGACATAGATGTCGTTTGGTGCGTCTTTACCCGCAGGAATATTGCTATAACTCATATCAACACTCGTTTATCTTGTGAACTTAGATGTAAATCCGAGAGATTATAACGTGATTATCAGGAAAATGATGCTAGATATGCTGAGTGTGAATGAATTTTATACTCAATGTGGATTTAGGTCAGTTTAATCGTAATCACAAAGAGTAAAATTGGACAGAACATTGAAAAAAACCAAATGATTGAACGTAAAGTCGCCAAATTAGCTAAATAACATAGTCCGTAAATCACACGCAGTACGATATATGCCCAGCCCAAAGTGAGAATAAACTTCTCTGGCACGACCATATATTCTGCCATGAAGATTGCAGCAATAAATAGAGGCAAGCTTTCAAAACTATTTTGCTGCACCGCATTGGCTCTTGCCGCCAAACCTGTGGTCTTTGCTAAAAACTCACGCGGATTGTGGTTGTCCTTTGCCTGAAAACCACCTTTTGATTTTGCAATCAGGGTAAAAACATACGGCAACAAACATGCAATAATAATAATCACTATAATGCCGCTAATACCTTGCATGCTCACATCCATTATTTGAACTGGTTCTGATCATGCTATCATAACTCATAATCTATTGAATTTTCATTCGTGCTTGTTCGCCAAGTGTTTCTTTTACATATTTTCTTTGTGTAGAAGTTCTGTTTTTTTCATCCTGTTTTAAGGTCAAGTTATGCAACCTCAAGATCAAAAAGAAATGTTTGATGTTCTTGCGCAACAACGACAGCATCAGCTTTTAGTTGATCGGGTACTCAAGGTCGTTTTACCGATCGTTGCCTTTCTACTCAGTGTCATTTGTGCAAACCTGAACTGGCAGTCTACCCTGGGAACTTTTGTGGTCCTAACAATTGCTTTCTATGCGGTGGGAATTTACCGTTTAACAGTCTGGCACTGGTTAACAGCGATTGTCATCTATGCTGTTGTAGATAATTATTTTAGCTTTAATGGAATCGACCCGAACCGATTGCGTTTTCAGCTTGCCACCATGCTGGTGTTTGTCGGGATTGTGGGAATTGGCCGTCCTTATATTGACCGTTGGTTAATGAAATCTAATCATAAATAAAAAAAACGCCGCAATTACGGCGTTTTTTACAGCACAGCTTAAGCTGGTTTACGTAAATCTTTACGCAGGATTTTACCAACGTTTGATTTAGGTAGTTCTTCCATAAACTCAACATAACGCGGGCACTTGTAGCCAGTTAGGTTTTGTTTTGCATAAGCAATAATTTCTTCAGTTGTTAAGGAAGGATCTTTTTTCACGATGAATAATTTAGGCACTTCACCTGATTTTTCATCTGGAACACCAATTGCAGCCACTTCCAATACTTTCGGATGTTTTGCAATCACTTCTTCAATTTCACTTGGGTAAACATTGAAGCCAGAGACCAGGATCATGTCTTTCTTACGGTCTACAATCTTGAAGTAACCGCGTGTATCCATGACACCGATATCGCCAGTACGGAAGAAGCCATCTTTCGTCATGACTTTTTCAGTTTCATCAGGACGGTTCCAGTAGCCTTTCATGACTTGAGGACCACGAATCGAGATTTCACCCTGTTCACCCAAAGCAACTTCATTGCCATCATCATCAAGCAAGGCAACTTCGGTCAATGGTAATGGAATACCAATCGTGCCGCTAAACTCAGTCGTTGCAGGAGGGTTTGCTGTTGCAACAGGTGAAGTCTCAGACAAGCCATAACCTTCAATGATGATGGTGCCTGTTACTTTTTTCCACGCTTCAGCAGTCGATGGCAATACCGCCATACCACCACCCATTGCCATCTTCAATTTGCTATGATCAAGCTGTTTGAATTCTTCGTTATTCACCAGAGCATTGAACAATGTGTTTACTGCTGGGAAGAAAGAAGGTTGGTATTTACGTAATTCGCCAACGACTGCTGGTAGGTCACGTGGGTTAGGAATCAGGATATTGGCTTGACCTTTATACATACCGTAAAGCGCGCACACCATGAATGCAAAGATATGGTAAAGCGGCAATGCACAGACAATACGCTCATCTTTTGAACCATCACCGTCACCAAACTTACTTGAGAAGATGGCTTCACATTGCAACAGGTTTGACACAAGGTTACGGTGGGTCAGTTCAGCACCTTTAGAAACACCTGTGGTACCGCCCGTATATTGCAGTACAGCCGTGTCACTTAAAGTCAGGCTTGGACGTTTGTAGTTGCTTGGGCTCACCTTGTTCAACGCAGTGTTGAACTTCACATGGCCAGGGATGCTCCATGCTGGAATTTGCTTGCGAACCTTACGTAAAACGAAGTTTACGATGGTGCCTTTAAGCGTACCCAACATATCCCCTACAGAGGCAACAATCACATGCTTCACAGGGGTCTTGCCAATGATGCTTTGATATACGCTGGCAAAGTTTTCAATGATCACCAGTGCTTCAGCACCTGAGTCATTTAACTGATGTTCAAGCTCACGCGCTGTATAGAGTGGGTTCACGTTCACAAGCACCAGACCTGCACGAAATACACCCAATGCCACCACTGGATACTGGAATACGTTCGGCATCATCACCGCAACACGCGATCCTTTTTTCAAGCCCAGACTTTGCAGGTAGCTGGCAAATTTACGGCTGGCGACTTCTAATTCATTATACGTTAAAACTTTATCCATAAAGATAAAGGCATCACGTGAACCAAATTTTTGGAAATTGCGTTCAAAAATATCAACAAGTGAGGTGTTTTCAGCAGGCAGTGCAACTGTTTCTGGAATTCCTGTCTTTTGGTATTCAGCAAACCAAATCTTTTCCATAATGCCATTATCTCCGAGTGGTAATCCTTAAAAATGTAACAATGTTACTTCCATGACAAAACATTTTTTTTAACTTTGTGAATTGCCCTGTCAACCTATTCAAACAATATGAATACATTGTCATATATAACGTATTTATAACACAGAATACTAGCCTTATCTCTGAATGAGGAGTTTATTTGCTTTTTGATATCCCCGTGGTAAAAGTTGCCCCTTTGTTGCTCTTTTTCCTATATATTTTTGGAGATCATCCCCTTTCAGTTTTAAGTGCTGTTGTCCTGCAGCGACTTGAATTATTTCATCTAACGTCAAGGTTGTCATGGATAAAATCTGCTCTTTTTCCTCAAGTTGTATCAACTTGTTACCTTTACCTTTGTTGAGTACAGGCAGTTCAGCCAAGTCAATAATGAGCAAACGGCCTGATGAACTCAGGATTGCGGCATGGCTGGCCGAGCGAATTGGAAGCAATGGCAAGGCGGTCGCCTTGTCTGCAACAGTTAAAAATGCTTTGCCTGCCTTAGCATTGGTATCCAGTTGTGCGGCCTGTGTTTTAAAGCCATAGCCATTGGAACTGACTGCAAGCAGCTCACTGTTATCATCTTCAATAAAGACCTGAATAAAGGATACGCCGCTTGCAGGCGCAAGCTTGGAACTTAAAGGCTCACCCAGACCACGCGCCGATGGCAAGCTGCTGATTGGCAAGGCATAGCTACGCCCCGTTTCATCAAGGAAATACACCCGTTGATTGGTTTTCCCAACTGCATGACTCAAATATTGATCACCTGCACGGAAATTTAGATTTGCTGCATCAACGTCACCACCTTTAGCGGCTCTCACCCAGCCTGCTTCTGACAACACCACCGTCACGGTTTCAGCAGGCATTAAATCCTGCTCCTTAATCTGCACCGCATCTGCACGTGTCACAATCGGTGAACGACGATCATCACCGAACTTTTTCGCATCTTCCTTCAGTTCATTGATAATCAGGCTTTTCAATGATTCAGGATTTGCCAGTTGTTCACGAATAATGGCTGCTTTGGCTTCCAACTCCTCCTGCTCGCGGCGGATTTCCATTTCTTCAAGCTTGGCCAAATGACGAAGCTTGAGTTCCAAAATTGCCTCAGCCTGAATATCATCAATCCCAAAGTGCTGCATCAAAACAGGTTTTGGTTGATCTTCTTCACGAATAATCCGAATCACGGTATCAATATCTAAATAAGCAATTAAAAGGCCTGCCAAGATATGCAAACGCTTTTCGATTTTAGTTAAATGGTATTGTAGACGTCGTGTTACGGTTTGCTTACGGATCTCAATCCATTCCAACAAAATACGGCGAATCGATTTGACTTGAGGACGACCATCTGCACCAATCATGTTCAGGTTGACGCGATAGCTGGATTCCAGATCGGTGGTGGCAAATAAATGGCTCATCACCGTTTCAGCATCTACACGATTAGAACGTAATACAATAACTAAACGTGTTGGATTTTTATGATCTGATTCATCACGAATATCTGCCACCAATGGTAACTTTTTCGCAATCATTTGATCTGCAATCTGAGTGACAACTTTTGAACCTGAAACTTGATAAGGTAGCTCAGTAATCACAATCTCATTTTTATCGACTGTATACACTGCACGCGCACGATAGCTACCACGCCCTGTGGTTTGAATTTTCAGTAATTCTTCTGGTGGCGTAATAATTTCAGCTTTGGTCGGTAAATCGGGGGCTGGAATATATTCTGCTAATTTTGCATCGCTAGTTTCAGGATTACGAATCAGCGCAATCGTGCCCTTCACGACCTCACGCAAGTTATGCGGTGGAATATCGGTTGCCATACCAACGGCAATACCCGTTGTACCGTTGAGCAAAATATTGGGGATACGTGCAGGTAAAGTAATCGGCTCTTTCATCGAACCATCAAAGTTATCTTGCCATTCACTGGTGCCTTGCCCAAGCTCACTCAGTAATAATTCACTATAAGCTGACAATTTGGCTTCGGTATAACGCATCGCAGCAAAGGATTTCGGATCATCAGGCGAACCCCAGTTGCCTTGACCTTCAATCAATGGATAACGGTAGCTGAATGGCTGTGCCATCAATACCATCGCTTCATAACAGGCTAAGTCACCATGCGGATGATATTTACCAAGTACATCACCTACAGTACGTGCTGACTTCTTCGGCTTACCAGTGGATTTTAAACCCAGCTCACTCATTGCATAGACAATACGGCGTTGTACAGGTTTTAAACCATCGCTAATATGCGGCAATGCACGATCCATAATCACGTACATGGCATAATTTAGGTAAGCTTGTTCTGTGAATTCGGCTACGGAGCGGTTTTCTGTTGCATGATGTGCAAGGCTGGTCATTTCAGCAAGTCATCCAAAATCATTGTTATCGTCAATGCTTTGTATGCTATGTGGATGAATGCCTTGTGACAAGCCCTTGTTGTTGTTTAAACGTCAAATGGTGTCTTATCAATGCTCATCCGTTGAAGATGCAGACTCAGCATCATCGTCCTTATAAATAAATTTCGGCATTTCCAGACCAAAATAAATTGCAATTACACGCAAGGTGAAACCAAATACCAATGTAAAAATCACGGTAAGGTCATGTGGCAATCCAACCTCCAAACAGACCCAATAACAAATCACCGCAACAAAGGAGATACTGGCATACAACTCACGGCGGAACACTAAAGGCACATCATTACACAGGATATCCCGCAAAATACCGCCTGAAACTCCCGTTAACACGCCTGCCACGGCGGAAACTACAAAACCATGACCCATCGATAAGGCAATTTGACAGCCAATGATGGTAAAGCCAATTAGCCCCATGGCATCAAGTAATAAGAACACACTACGTAAATGCTTCATCCACTTGGCAATAATGATGGTGACAAATGCCGCACAGCAGGTCAGAACCAGATATTCAGGATGCTTGACCCATGTCAGGGGATAATGCCCCAGCAACACATCACGGACTGAACCGCCACCCAATGCCGTAACACAGGCGATCAGCACCACACCAAACCAGTCCATACTGCGCCGCCCTGCTGACAGTGCACCTGTCATCGCTTCCGCAGTAATGGCAATGATATAAATCACGGTGAGCAACATCTGCCTACATCCTTAAATCAGGCATAAAAGTGGGCGCTATTTTAAGGCAAACTTAGAGGAATTGCGCACAGCATTGCTTAAATTTTTTCCCAGACCCACATACACAGGGTTGTTTCATGCTGATCTGCATATTCAGGGTGGGATCAAGAAAATACCAGTGCTGCTGATGCAAAACAAAATGAGAGATTTCATGATGAACATGTTGCTGTTTTCCATCATGGTAATGGGCCTTGAATTCTACCAAGGCATGGCTTT
>CAZKJI010000002.1:0-51015 GCA_964553005.1 uncultured Acinetobacter sp.
AATTTTGGCTTAAATGCCTATCCTTTTACAACTTCCTTATCCCGAATTCACGTTAGATTAAGATTTAAGCAATTTAAAATAAATCGAAGTATAAAAAAGCAGACTCGAAGTCTGCTTTTGAAAATTAAAATTTACATTGCAAAACTTGATCTGAAAACTGCCCTTTCCAGAGTTCTCGTAATGTTGGTAAATAGAATTTTTCACCAATCATCACTAATTCAGCATCAATCAGTGCATGAATCTCATGCATCAACACATAATCCAATGCAATCAAGGAAAGCTGTGGGTGTTTCTGAGAAATCTGTTTACGTTTAACCTGCGCTTTTTTGACTAACGCGTTGGCAAAATTTTTATCTTTATAAGAGGTAATAGCACTTAAACGTAATTCAATGATACCCCAACCTTCCAATAATTTCTTAAATACTTCGAAATCTTTAGACGTTGCTTCCCATGTGACATTTTCCAAATTATTGTCTTCTGGTAATACTGGTAACAATAAATCAGCGGTGCTCGGAAAAATTTTCTTTAAATTCAACAGAAACTTAACAGGATTTTCATTTGGAAGATCAGAAAACTGGATATTGGTTTTGGTATCTGTCAAATAAATATTGAGCATAATGAAGCAACAATCAGGTAAATCAAAAGCATATTGTACGCAGATCGATTTATAAAAACTACTCATAAAAAAATCCCACTAGGTTAAAGAAGGATTTTTTAAAATAACAATACGACTTACTTACTATTCGGAGAAACCATATTTTCAGGTCTAACCACTTCATCAAATTGCTCAGCAGTCACTAAACCGAGTTCAACCGCAACTTGCTTTAAGGTTTTGTTTTCCTTATAAGCTGTTTTGGCAACTTTGGCAGAATTTTCGTAGCCAATCACTGGATTGAGTGCTGTGACTAACATTAAAGAGTTATGCAAGAAATAATCAATTTTCTCACGATTTGGTTCAATACCTACCGCACAATGATCATTAAAACTATTACAAGCATCGCCTAATAACTGAATTGATTGCAACAAGTTATAAGCAATCACAGGCATAAATACATTCAACTCAAAGTTACCAGACGCACCAGCAACGTTAATAGTAGTGTCATTGCCCAACACTTGAGCCACCACCATGGTCATGGCTTCACTTTGGGTCGGATTCACCTTGCCTGGCATAATACTTGAACCTGGTTCGTTCTCAGGAATACGGATTTCACCGAAACCACAACGTGGGCCACTTGCCAACCAGCGAATGTCATTGGCAATTTTATTTAAGCTCACCGCCAAAGTTTTTAACGCACCAGAAGCAAATACTGCCGCATCACGTCCTGCTAAAGCCTCGAACTTATTCGGTGCAGTGACGAACGGTAAACCTGTTAACTCGGCTAACTGTTCTGCTGCTTTCACCGCATAATCTGGATGTGCGTTTAAGCCAGTACCTACCGCCGTTCCCCCTAAAGGCAACTCATAAAGACCTGCAAGTGCTTGCTGCAAACGTTTTAGACCATGCTCTAGTTGCGAAACATAACCACTGAACTCTTGCCCCAAGGTTAAAGGAGTCGCATCTTGCAAATGGGTACGACCAATTTTGACAATATCATCAAATTCTTTGGATTTAAGCTCTAAAGTCGCTTTTAACTTTTCCACTGCAGGAATGAGTAATTCATTGATTTGCAGACTTGCGGCCACATGGATTGCGGTTGGGAAAGAATCATTGGTAGATTGTGCACGGTTGACATGATCATTTGGATGGACAGGTTTTTGTGCGCCTAATGCTTGACCTAATTTCTGGTTGGCAATATTGGCAATCACTTCATTACAGTTCATGTTGCTTTGCGTGCCAGACCCTGTTTGCCACACCACTAATGGAAACTGGGAATCCCATTGTCCAGCAATCACTTCTTCAGCAGCACCCACAATATATTGACTTAATTCTTCAGACAGTTGTTTAAGTTCTGCATTGGTGATTGCAGCGGCTTTTTTCACCAAACCCATGGCACGAATCATGGCACGCGGTAAACGTTCTTGACCGATTTTAAAGTTCTGTAAACTTCGTTGCGTTTGTGCACCCCATAAGGCGTCATTTGGAACTTCAACTTCACCCATAGTGTCATGTTCAATTCGCATTTGCATAAACAACCTCTGCTTTATTTGGTTAAAATGTTCACGGGCTGAAGCAAACTGATGCTTTTGGCTAGCGAAGACTCAGTTCATATTGATCTATATTTGATAAGTCTTAATTATCCTAAACAAAGCCATTAAAATTGTAAATAAGAATCATTATCTTAATTGCCTGTTAAGGTATTTCGATAAAAACGCCACTCATCTTCAATCATTTGTGATAGAGAACGTTTAGGAACCCAATTTAATATTTTTTTTGCTTTATCAATATTTGCACCCAATTGCGCTAACTCTTGGTTTTGATATACAGCAGGTTGCACTTGAATTTCGGTCTGAGTGACTCTCGCAACTTCATCAATCAAATTTTGTATAGATGTGAGTTGATGATGTGCAATATTGAATGCTTCCAAACAACTGGTTTGTGTTTTTAACCAATTTAATGCGATCAAAACTGCATCACAAGCATCCAAAACATGTAAAAAGCTTCTTTCAACCGTTCCATCTTCTGTCTGTGCTTGATTCTGCAATTCGATACAATCTCGCTGCATCGCTGCAACTTGTAAAGCTAAAGGCACAATATTTTTAGGGAGTTGAGTTACGTATTCTCCTAAAACTCCATGTTCAAAAGCACCAACAATATTGGATAATCTGAGATTGATAATTTTCCATTCATGATCGACTTTATAAGTATCTGCAATAATATCCTCCACCATTTGCTGAGTACGAATATAGGGATTGGCATAGTGATAATTAAATTCAGTCTCCTCGGAAAGTTCCGAATCAGACTTTCCATAGACCGCCACGCTGGATAGGTTGATAAGCTGTCTCACTCCCATGCGTTGCATGGCGCGCAATAAACTCATGATACAACTGACATTATCATTATAATATTCAAGAGGCTTTAAAACCGATTCTTCCAGCGATTTAAAGCTTGCAGTATGAATCACCGCATCTATGGAATATTGTTCAAATACCTTGTTTAAGGCAGGTGTGTTGCGTACATCAAGCTTTGCAAAAGGAATATACATGCCTGAGATATATTCCAGACGTTCCAGCGTCTGTAATGTTGAATTGGCCAGATTATCAACAATGACGATTTCGTGCCCACGAGCCAGCAAACTCAAAGCAATATGTGAACCGATAAAGCCTAAACCACCTGTCACCAAAATCATTGTATAATTACCTTCTTTTTAATATGTCCATCTTTATTTTTGCCTATGACCATAGTGAATGTTCCATGAGTACACTACTGTTAATTACCTCGGCCCCTACTTCAATGATGGCCTGGCATGCATTTGGTTTAGCACAGGCATTACAAAATAAGCACGAGGAATTTCGTGTGTTCTTTTACCAAGATGGTGTTCAGGTTGCGAACGATTTACAGTGGTGTCCTGATGATCAGCGCAACCTAAAACTGGAATGGCAAAAGCTTGGCATTCGACTCCCTGTCTGTGTCAGTGCTGCCCTTGCTCGGGGTATCACTGATGCCAGCAATGCACAGCGCCATTCACTTCAACATCACAACCTTGCTCAGGGTTTTGAGCTGGTTGGGCTTGGAGAACTTGCCGATGCTGTACAAAGCTGTTCTCGTCTAATTCAATTCTAGATCAAGTTTTTTATATAGCGTGTTGCTTTTAAAAGGTAAATTGTGTGAAAACTGTACTCGTCATCCTAACGCAGCCCAATTTAACCAGTTTGCAGGTCAATGAAAGCTTGTCTGCAACTATGGTTTTAGCAACCTTTGGTATTTCTGTCAAAGTATTATTAAAAGATGCTGCACTGAGTTTATTGAACAATCAATTAGCGTTCGACCAGTTCACTCAAGCCTTTAAAATTGCTGCCAATATGGTGGAAAGTTTTGAGTTTTACGATTTAACCCCAATTTTGATAGAAAGCAAAAATCAACAATTAACTATCGTCAAAAATACAGATCAGGATATTGAATTTATTGATATTCATCCTGAATTTATTCAGTCATTTGATCATGTATTGTATTGGTAAGGGATTCGCTCATGAAAAATTCAACCTTGTTTCTCATCCAGTCTCCCTATAACAATGCCAATAAAATTCTGGCTGAGTTAACACACATGGCAAAAGTGGATGACCATATTGTGATGATGGGTGATTCAGTGTTACAAGTCACAGATGCAGTTGTGGATACTTACCCGAATATCTATTGTCTAAGCAATGAAGAAAGTTTATTGCAGGATAACCTGAAAGAGCGTGTAAACATTCTGGAATATACTCAATTTGCAGAATTAGTATTACAGTTTCAGCGTTGTGTTTCGTTGAAATAATATTTTTAAATTAATTTGAAGTTTTACTTAGGCTATTTCATGCAATTAGAGTTAGATCAAGACGGTCATTTGGTCGATTATACAATTTGGAATACTGAAGTTGCCCAGCAACTTGCTCAATCACTTGATCTAGAACTGACCGCTTGGCATTTCGAAATTCTCCACGCCGTACGTCAATTCTATCAACAATTTGGGCATTCCCCAGCAACTCGTCCACTGATTAAATTTTTGATGAAGACGGTTAGTCCTGAAATCAATAATGCTGAATTACAACAAAGATTTAATACAGGGTTGGTTGCCCGACATTTAAGCCGTTTGGCTGGCGTGCCTAAACCTGCCAATTGTTTATAGATCATTGAAAATGATCTATCAGGCGCTATTTTGTTTTTGTTGCATAAACGCAAAATAACCTGGACCAGCAGCGACCTTTACCTCTTTCACATCAATGGGTTCATTACATTCTGAACAAACAACCTTTGAGTTAAATTTATGACCACAGGTTTGATGGGTAAATTCAATCGGTTTTCCAAGTCCCATATCCATCCACTTATCAGCCCACTGCACCATCGCTAAAATAAGAGGATAAAGATCCAAACCTTTATCAGTAAGTTGGTATTCAAATCGTTCTTGACGTTCTACATAAGGCACTTTGGTTAAAATACCATGCTCGACTAAACGCTTAAGACGCTCTGAAAGTACGTGGCGGGTCAGTCCCAAACTACGTTGGAAGTCATCAAAACGACGTATTCCCATGAAAGCGTTACGTAAAATTAGCATTGTCCAACGATCACCGAGTACAGAAAGCGTTCTCGCAACTGAACATGGCTGATCGCCAATTTCTTCCCATTTCATTATTATCACCTGATCATTTTTTAGAACTCTGAAGACATCTCATCGATGCCTTGAACCGTCACGTTTAGAAACTAAACACTATAAAATATACACTAAACCACCTGATCAATCAGATGCAATATTGGTACTCAGTTAAATGTCAAAAAAACAGATCATTTCATCTAAATTAATTCGACAACTTAGCTATGAATAAAAATACCTGAAAGTTCTTGTCCAGCATCTAACTGAATATTTGCAGGAATACGCACTAAACAATTGGCCTGCATTAAATTACTCAACATATGTGATTGTTGTTTCGCAAGGCTTTGTAACTTGAGCTGTCCCTGATCAAAATAAGCATGCATTCTTAAAAATCGCTCACGTGCATCAGATTTCAGTCCATGGGTGAGTACCCCACTAAACCATTGCATAGGCTCACGTTGATTTTGCAAAGTATCTAATAAAGCGTTGCCATAAATCTGCATACACACATAAACAGCCGCTGGATTACCCGGTAAACCTAATAAATAGCAATGATGGTCAGTATCTCCATATTTTGCAAAAAATAATGGCTTACCCGGTTTTTGTTTAACTTTCCAAAAGATCTGTTCAAATCCAGTCTCAAAAGCACATGGACGAACGAAGTCATAATCCCCCACAGAGACACCACCCGTGGTAATAATGACGTCATATAAAGATTTTAATCGCTCGAAACATGCTGTGACTTGTTCAGCAGCATCTGCAATATGTAGAATCTCGACATCGATACCATAAGCTTTGAACCAAGCCTTCAGTAACGGCCCATTGGCATCAAAAACTTTACCAACATGTAAATCTTCAGGGTGCTCAGCAACCTCATCACCAGTAATAACCACAGCAACCTTAGGCTGTTGAAATACCTCGATAGTTTGCACACCTGCCATACTTAGAGCAGCAAGTGCACCGATATTGATATTCTGACCAACGTCCGCAAGGAGTTGACCTTGTTTAACTTCTTCACCAGTAAATCGAATATCAGCCTGTGATTTAATCTGTTCAATCAGTCGAATCGTCTCCGACTCAACTTTAACAATTTCTTGTCGAGCAACATGTGTGGTGCCTTCAGGAATTTTGCCACCTGTAAAAATACGAATGGCTTGCCCATGAAGCAATTGATATTCAAGTTCGCTACCCGCTTTAATCTCACCGATTACATCAAAACAAACATCTTGAAGCTGTATAAGTGAGCTATTAATCGCATAACCATCCACCGCACTTTGAGAAAAGCTAGGTAGATTGACCTCGGAATAGATTGCTTTAGCGAGATAACGATTCAAACCTTGAGCTAAAGCCAAGACCTCAGTCGTCAATGTTTTGGGCTGAGTTCGAATGAGTTCAAGTGCCTCATCAATATTGATTAAACCCTTTTCAGCACCACATCCAGACATTATTCATATCCCCCCGGATGTGGTAAATCTCGGCAAACATCAAAAATATGAACCAGCGCTGGCAGAATAGCTGCCATTGATTCACTCGCACCACCACGGCTACCTGGCAGCGTTACCACTAAGGAACGATCAATAAAACCTGCTACGCCACGAGACATAGCTGCATATGGTGTGCGTTTTTGACCAAAAGAACGTGCTGCTTCCATCAGACCATCTAATTTACGTTCTAAAAGTGGTTCAAGTGTATCAACCGTAATATCTCGTTTACCAATACCTGTACCACCAACGGTCATGATACATGCATAAGACTTTGTCAATTCTAGTACCAATTCTTTCAATTGATCTGATTCATCTGGCAAAATTTGATAATGAATTGGATCAAAACCTGCTTCGGTTAAAGTCTCAACCACGGACTTGCCAGCGGTATCAGGTTTACGTCCTGCTGCAACAGTATCAGAAAGCACAATCACTGCCGCTGAAACAGGTTGACGCAGAGTCCGTTTAAAATGTGACTTACCTCCTTTTTTCTTAAGCAATTTACATTGGTCTAAACATAATTCATCAGGTTCACAATGCGGCTTCAACATGTCATAAATGGTTAATCCTGCCAAACTCGCAGCAGTCAAGGCTTCCATCTCAACCCCTGTAGGCCCAATGGTTTCTACAGTCGTCAGAATCACAACGTGATCATGTTGTAAATCATATTCAACATCAGCACGATAAATCGGTAAAGGATGGCAAAGAGGAATCAGTTCATCAGTCCGTTTTGCCGCCAAGATTCCTGCGATACGAGCTGTTTTTAAAGCATCGCCTTTTTCAGTATTTCCATCACGCAATAGCTGAATACAATGCGGTGGGGCGTATAAAATCGCTTGTGCTTCTGCAACACGGTAACTTTCGGGTTTCATCCCAACATTTTTCATTTTTACTTCCTAAAAGCTTATTCGTGTGTATGCTCATGTGTGCAGTGTTCGTGCTGATGGTGCGTAAGTTGCTGCACCTTTGCTTGAGGCTCAGCAGTATCTTTACGAATACAACAGCCCTCTACATATTGACTGGTTCCATCCATAAAGAACTCTTCTTTCCAAATGGGTACTTCGTGTTTTACACGTTCAACGGCTTCTTCACAGGCTTGAAATGCTTCACGGCGGTGAGCAGCATACGCAATTGCAATAATTGCTGTTTCACTCACATCTAAATAACCAATTCGATGCATCACACGCACATAAGAAACCTGATGCTTCTCTTTGATTTGTTGTTCGATTTCACGAATCATTTTTTCAGCAACAGGTGTGTACGAAGTATATTTTAATGCTTTAACTGCTTTACCTTCATGATGATTACGTACAGTTCCAATAAAAATATCAATACCACCACATTCAGGAAATGATTGTATAGGATCAAAACTGTCTAAGCTTAGAGCCTGATCTTGAACTCTTGAAAATTCGCGCATTTCATCCTCCTGCAACAGGTGATAACAATACCAAAGTACATGAAGTATTTAATGCTGTTTGACGTAGCACAATATCTTCACCTATCGCACACGCACATTTATCCATAGCTTTTGTTGATTCCGGGTAAAGCATTACAATATGACTTAGCACTTCTTCAACCGTTTGATTTTCTGCAAACTCAAATGCAAGCTCTTTTGGCAATAACCGTTCAATAGCACCAAAAGCTTCTATTTTTATGTCAATGGTTTGCATATTCTCTCCAGACCACTTTTTCCCAAACTAACCACCCAACATATGCATACTAATTTTGCGTACTTGTTGGTGTTTTATCGCATGATAACCTTTCGCTTTGTGCCAAATATAAGGTTTAATTTGCTGATCAAGCTCTTGATCATTGATATCTTGAGCTAGTTGTTTCTGTTTAATCACAGCTTTTAAATACGGCTTTATATTCAGACCCTGTTGTGCAAATAAACAATTATATAATTCACCTTGTGCTGTTAATCGAATTCGATCACAATCACCGCAAAATGAATGAGTTATCGTTGAAATAATACCAATACAATATTGCCCATCTAACTGATACTGACGTGCGGGCTCATGCTGCTGTTGCAAAACTTGAATCTGATAAAAAGGCTGAAGTTGCGCTAAAATTTCTGCTTCACTGACCACTGCGTGATCAGTCCAATGCTGATCACCATCCAGAGGCATAAACTCAATAAAGCGTAAGGGAATGTTATGCTGCTTTGCCCATTTCACCATCGGAATAATTTGGTCATCGTTTTGACCTTTCATCAACACACAATTGATTTTGAAAGCAAGCCCCGCTTTTTTTGCCGCCTCTATCCCATTTAATACGGGAGTGAGTTCTTTTTTAGTCAGTTGCTTGAATTGATCTGGGTCTAAACTATCTAGGCTGATATTAAGATCATCTAATCCAGCTTGTTTTAGGGGTTCCGCATATTTAGCTAAATAATGTGCATTGGTAGTGATCGAGATTCGTTTTAAACCCAATACTCGTAAACTCTGTAAATCTCGAATAAAATGAACAACACCCTGACGCATTAAAGGTTCTCCCCCAGTAATGCGAATATTTTCAATCCCTTGCTTCACCATATATTGGCAAAATAGCAGCAACGCTTCAAAACTGAGTAAATCTTGTTTTTTCATCCATTCTGGATGTTCAGGCATACAATAGGTGCATTTGAAATTGCAACGATCTGTCACGGAAATCCGTAACTTACGCTTAATACGACCGTACTGATCTTGCAAGATCGGTAAAGTCGTTTCAGGGCTATCATGCTTCATCTTTTGCACTCATATTGTGAATTCGCTGAACACTTAAGCACAAGTTATGTGCGACGCGGCTTGTATATGTGCAGCATACTGCTCTACTTAAGCAATATTTATTCCAATATTTTACTCTAATCCACCTTGAGAGCATTTATTTATCTAACAAAACAATTTATCGCTTCACAACACACAACTGTTATAAATTTCAATATACAACCGAAAACCATTCGCACCAATTAAAAGCAATTTTGTATTTTTTGAAATATTTTGGTGCGATTAACTTAAAGCTAAAATTTTAAATAAACAATTGTTTAAAAAATTTCATCTGCTGGTACTGCTGCAATTCATCTAGCGAATTGATGCTATGACAAAACAGACTTTGCTTTTGCAAAATAACTTGCTGAGAATTTAGCTGTTTAAAACATTCACGTAAGCTCAATTTACCAGCGGAAATTTGTTGTTCTAGCACAGGCAAACTATCTCTTTTTAATAAACAAAATGGATATAAAGCATCTCCATTAATTGCAACATAAGCCACTAGTGCTTGTGGATTTTTTTGTAGTGCGCGATGCAACTTAATTAAAACTTGATTGGGTATATACGTAACATCGCACGGAATAAACAAAGCATAGTCCAATTTCAGATGCGACCACGCACTTTTCATCCCCATTAATGGACCTAAAAAACCTGTTTGATCATCTGAATAACAATAGATATTCGGTTCAATCTGCTTGTAAATCGAACTATCTCGATGACTGTTTACCCAAATGCTTTGCACTTCTGATTTAAATTTCTGACAAATTTTAGATAGTTGAATTTGATCATCAAATTGTTGAAGTAATTTATTCATGCCATTCATACGGCGTGCTTGTCCTCCCGCCAAGATCACGAGATCTGTAGCGGGAATTTGCATAGTCATGCTTCTGCCTCCAACTGACAAGTCTTAATCAAACCACGAATTTCTGGTAAACATGAACCACAGTTACCGCCCGCTTTTAAACATGCCGTGACTTGCTTTTCATGGGTGATATTTTGAGTTTTGATCGCTTCAATAATCTTGTTTTTTCCTACTTTGAAGCAACTACACACCAAAGGCCCATCATTATTCGCCGCTGACATTGGCATACCAGCCAATAACGCTTTACGATGCAAGGCACTTAATCGCTCACGTTTAAATAAACTTGCAACCCAATCACGATCTGGTAATAACTCAGCAGGTGCAATATAAAGACTTGCGATTAAAATCCCATCTTTGAGTACAATACTATGACTGAGTTGCGATGAAATATCCTCAATACTTAACCATTCATATGTTTCATCGACAAAAGGCAAAAAGGTTTTTAAGTTTTTTTGAGTTTGATCAATACTGTGTCGATCGGCAAGCTCATAACGCATTGCTTTTGCAGTTTTGATTTTTGTCCACCAAGCACAAGTCTGTAAAGATGGTTTAATTTGATGTTCGAACCCTTCTCGAACATATAAAACACCCTGCCAAGTTGTATGGAAAGGCTGTATTGATACTGGCGTATGCTTAAACTCAGGTTCACCTGAAATTGCATCCACAACAGGGTTAACTACTTTACCAATCCGAGCATCTGAGGCAACTTGTTCTGTCCAATGAATCGGCGCAAAGATTTGTCCACGACGAACACCTTGAGCCAATGTCACGCGTAATACACAACTTCCCCATGCCGAACGAATCTCGACCAATCCTTTATCGCGAATACCAAATTTAAGCGCATCGTTTGGATGAATCTCACAAAATGGTTCAGCTCGGTGAGTGGTCAAATTTGCTGATAAACCTGTACGTGTCATGGTATGCCATTGATCCCGAATACGCCCCGTATTCAAAATTAATGGATAATCTTCAGAAATTGAGTGTACAGGATCGATTGCGATCGTTGGAATAAGTTTTGCTTTACGAGAAGCATAACTAAACTCGCCTTGACCAAAAAGTTGCTTAACCGATGTCGTCTGACCTTTTTCCCACACAGGCCACTGAGTTGGTTTTAACTCGTTATATTCTTCAAGACTTAGATTGGTTAAACCTTTTAAATTAAAATAACGAAAATTTTCTACCTGATCACGTTCAGCTAAACTTGCATTTTGATATGCTGACAATGCAGCATGCTCATTAAAAATGTCACACGGATTGCTAAAATCAAAACCAGAAAAACCAAGTTTTTTTGCAACTTCAGCAACAGCCCACCAATCTGCTTTGGCCTGTTTTGGTGAAGCTAAAAATGCGCGTTGACGTGAAATTCGACGTTCTGAGTTAGTTACCGTTCCATCTTTTTCACCCCAACCTAATGCTGGTAGCAAAATATCAGCATAAGCCGTGGTATCGGTATCGGAACAAATATCTGAAACAACGACAAATTCACATTTATCCAATGCTCGTTTCACCTGATCGGCATCAGGAAGACTTACCACAGGATTGGTCGCCATAATCCAGATTGCTTTAATTTTTCCACTTTCAACCGCTTTAAACAAATCAACTGCTTTAAGTCCAGCTTGTGTCGCAATGGTCGGGCTATTCCAAAAACTTTGCACCAAATTTTGATGCGTTGCATTATCAATGTCTAAGTGTGCTGCCAACATATTGGCCAGTCCACCAACCTCACGACCACCCATCGCGTTGGGTTGTCCAGTCATTGAAAATGGAGCAGCACCCAGTTTACCAATTTTACCCGTCAGCAAATGACAGTTGATAATACTATTGGCTTTATTCACCCCTTGAGATGATTGATTAACTCCCATTGAAAAAAGAGTTACTACTTTTTCAGTTGTGGCAAATTTATCAAAAAACAATTGTAATTTTTCTTCTGAAATACCTGTGCGTTTGGCAACAGCTTTAAAATCTTGTTCCGTTCGATTCGCTTCTAAAAGTGCTTGAAGCCCCTCTGTGTAAGATTCAACAAACTCATGATCAGCATAACCATGTTGATATAAATATTGTAATAATCCTTTAAACAAAGCCACATCTTGACCTGGCAAGATTGGCAAATGTAAATCTGCTTGCTCACAAGTGCTCGTAAATCGTGGATCGACGACAACCACAAATAAATTAGGATTTTTATTTTTAGCCTGCATGATGCGTTGGTAAAGTACAGGATGACACCATGCAGTATTTGAACCCACCAACACCACCATATCGGTAAATTCAAAGTCTTCGTAACTTGCTGGCACGATATCCTCACCAAAAGCACGCTTATGCGCTGCAACTGCTGAAGACATGCACAGACGTGAATTGGTGTCGATATTGGCTGTACCTAGATAGCCTTTCACAAACTTATTGACGACGTAATAATCCTCAGTCAATAGCTGCCCTGATACATAAAATGCCACACTGTCACGACCGTGTTGATCGATACAAGCTTGGAATTGATCTGCGATTTTTTCTATGGCTGCATCCCATGTCGTTACCTTACGATGGTTCTTACGACCAAACATCGGATGCAAAACGCGAGTCTCTAATCCTAGAGTATCCGCCAAATTACTGCCTTTAATACAAAGGCGTCCAAAATTAGATGGATGTTCCAAATCACCAGCAACCTGAACCGTTGTTCCTTGTGCTTTATAATTTACCGTGACATCAACACCACATCCAACCCCACAATAGGGACACGTTGTTTTTGTAATGATTGTTTCTGCTTGATCGGAGCGACTGTGTTCTAAATTTTGAATACTGTTCATGACTGCCCCTTCACCTATTTCATCTATGCCTGAATTTCACGTTCTGTTTTGGGTTTAGGCACCGAGGAACCTAAACCCCAAAGATGATTAACCTGCTTTCTTCATTGCAAAATCCTTACCAAATAACAATTTATTTCTAAATGTTGAAATTGGTGTTTGATCTGCAATCAATTCCGCATACCACATGCCATCTTCAGTATCACCGAACAGTACCGCACCGATGACTTTATCTTTCTGAATAATGATACGCTTGTATATTTGTCGTTTTTCATCATTCAGGATAATGTCTTCGTAATCTTCTTTCGGTTCAAAATTTCCAGCCGAGAATACATCAACACCACTCACTTTAAGCTGAGTCGGAACGGTTGGAGACTTAAACGTTAAACTACCGTGTTCTGCCAAGTGTGTTGCACAGATAAATGCTTGTCCCCACAATGGCTCTACAAGACCAAAAGTCTGATTACGATGCTCAATACATTCACCTACTGCATAAATACTTGGGTCAAATGTTTGCATCGTATCATTGACCAAAATACCACGATTACAACGTAAACCAGCACTTTGAGCCAAAGCAATATTTGGACGAATACCTACAGCAAATACGACAAGGTCGGCATCCAACACTGTGCCATCTTTCAGACGTACTTGGTTAACATGACCACCTTTACCAATCAATGCTTCAGTATTTGCCTCAGTGATAATATTAATCCCTTTTTCTTCAATGCTTTGACGCAACATACGACTCGCACGTCCATCAAGCTGACGCTCCATAATGCGATCCATCAAATGAAGAACAGTAACATTCATTCCACGTTGCTTGAGACCGTAAGCTGCTTCTAAGCCAAGCAAACCACCACCAATCACCACAGCATTTTTCTTCGTTTCGCAATATTTAATCATGGTATTGACATCATAAATATCACGGAAGCTGATCACACCTTTCAAATCTACGCCTTGTACAGGTGGGATAAATGGAGATGAACCTGTTGCAATAATCAAACGATCGTAATCGACACTTTCGCCTTTTTGTGTATGCACTACTTTACGAGTACGATCGATTTTTATAGCAGGATCGTCAGCAATAAATTTGATGCCCTTATCGCTGTACCATGCATGTGGATGCAACATAATGTCATCAATAGTTTTCTCACCAGAAAGCACTGGTGAAAGCATGATACGGTTATAGTTACCCCAAGGCTCTTCACCAATCACCGTCACATCATAACGATCAGGTGCCATGTCGAGCAAATCCTCTAGACAGCGCATTCCAGCCAAACCATTACCGATCAAAACGAGCTTCAGTTTTTCTTGAGAAACACCATTATTGGTAATATAAGTTTTTTGCGGAACAGTACCTACCCAAACTCGACCATTTTCGATTTTGGTTGGAAAAACAGAAAGCTTTTGATCTTTATCTTCTAGGCATCGACCTGTTGCTAAACTGAAGTGTTGTTTGTAAATAGGTGAGGCAATAACACGCTCACCTTGCAAATCACCAATAATACCGCGCGCCATTACATTTGCTTGGCTAAACGGATCTTTATTACTTAATGCGTAAATACGTTTTTCGTTCCCTACGCGGAATAAAGCAACGGATTGACCCGCAATAAGTGCACCTACACCTGTATTTGGCGTGATGTCATCAAGATGACACACATCAATCCATTGATTTTCTGGAAGCATATTCATGTCTTTTAGATTTGTCATTTTGATTCTCCTTATGCTTCTACCATCGGGATACGATCAACTGAACGCTCAGCTTCATTTAATGGACGGATCTGATCACGCACTTCAGTAAATTGAATATATGGATCAGCTTGCTCTTCAGCGCTTGCATTAATGTAAGTTTGGAAGCGTTTACGAATCTCAGGATTCTCTACCGCAGTACGCCATTCGTCTTGATACGTTCCAATCACGTGTGCCATACGATTTTCCAGCTCTTCAGCAAGACCCAGAGAATCATCCACAATCACCGCTTTGAGATAATCTAAATCACCTTCCATATTGTCACGCCATACACTGGTACGTTGTAAACGATCAGCGGTTTGGATATAGAACATAAAGAAGCGGTCGATATAACGGATCAAAGTTTCAGTATCAAGATCAGAAGCTAAAAGCTCTGCATGGCGTGGTTTCATTCCGCCATTACCACACACATACAAGTTCCAGCCTTTTTCTGTCGCAATCACACCAACATCTTTACCTTGTGCTTCAGCGCACTCACGGGTACAGCCTGACACAGCCATTTTTAATTTATGCGGTGAGCGTAAGCCTTTGTAGCGGTTTTCTAATTCGATTGCTAAACCAACAGAATCATCCACACCGTAGCGGCACCAAGTGCTACCCACACATGATTTCACTGTACGTAATGATTTACCGTAAGCATGCCCTGACTCGAAGCCTGCTGCATTCAACTCTTCCCAAATAAATGGTAGCTCGTGCAGTTGTGCACCAAATAAATCAACGCGTTGACCACCTGTAATTTTGGTATACAGGTTATATTTTTTAGCAATTTGACCTACCGCAATCAAACCATCTGGCGTGACTTCACCACCTGCCATACGCGGTACAACAGAGTATGAACCATCCTTTTGGATATTTCCTAAGTAGTAGTCATTACTGTCTTGTAGACCTGCGTGCGTTGGTTCCAATACAAAGTCATTCCAGCACGATGCCAAAATGTTTGCTGTCATTGGTTTACAGATATCACAACCTAAACCATGACCATGTTGTTGAATCAAATCATCAAATGTTTTGATTTCATTGACACGCACCAAGTGATAGATCTCTTGACGTGAGTACGGGAAGTGTTCGCATACATGGTTATTAACCGTTACACCTTGACGTTGTAACTCAGACTTTAAAACTTGAGTAACTAATGGCGCACAACCACCACATGCTGTTGCTGCTTTAGTACATTTCTTTAAAGCACCTAAAGAGGTGGAACCATCACAAATGGCTTGGCAAATATCTGCTTTCGATACGTTGTTACATGAACAAATCGTTGCACTGTCTGGAAGTAAATCAACACCACTTCCACCCGCCTTCGCACCAGAATCAGCAAATCCTGGCATGATTAAGCTTTCAGGTGTTTCTGGCAATGCGATACCATTCAACATCATTTGTAAAAGATCGTTATATTCTTTTGCATCACCAACAAGTACTGCGCCCAGTAATTTGGTTTTATCTGCATCTACGACGATTTTCTTATAAACCAATGCATCTTCATCAGCATAGAAATAGCTAAGCGAATTCGGTGTCATGCCATGAGCATCACCAACCGATGCCACATCTACACCCATCAATTTCAACTTAGTGCTCATATCAGCACCAGCGAAACAATGTGTTTCTTCAGCTAAGATATGCTTAGCTGCAATACGCGCCATGTCATAGCCCGGCGCAACGAGACCATAGATTTTATTGTCCCAAAGCGCACATTCACCAATTGCGTAAATGTTTTCATCAGATGTTTGGCAGTAATCATTGATCTTGATACCACCACGCTCACCAAGCGCTAAACCACTTGAATGTGCTAACTCATCACGTGGACGAATCCCCGCAGAGAATAAAATCACATCCGTTTCAAGCTCACTACCATCAGCAAATTTCATTACATGCTTAGCATTATTGCCAGCTTCGATACATTGCGTTGCTTTTTGTGTGTGAACTTTTACACCTAAGTTTTCGATTTTACGGCGTAATACTTTACCACCCAAATCATCGATCTGAACCGCCATCAAACGTGGTGCAAACTCAACTACATGTGTTTCAAGATTTAAATCACGTAAAGCTTTAGCCGCTTCCAAACCGAGTAAACCACCACCGATCACCACACCTGATGTCGCGTTTAGGCTTGCAGCACGGATCGCATCTAAATCTTCGATGGTACGATATACAAAGCAATTTTCACGATCATTACCTGCAATTGGCGGAACGAAAGCATATGAACCAGTTGCCAATACCAATTTGTCGTAACTAATCACATCACCAAAACTTGTTGTCACTGTTTTTTCGACAGCATCGATTGCAATGGCTTTGGTATTCAAGCGTAAGTCAATACCATGTGCATCGGCAAAATCAAAACGTGCAAGTGATAAGTCTTTTGCTGATTTTCCTGAAAAATATTCAGTTAAATGTACACGATCATATGCAATGCGTGGTTCTTCAGCAAGAATCGTAATTTCTAATTCATCATCAGCTTTCTCTAAGATGGCTTCGATGAATTTATGACCCACCATACCGTGACCAATCATCACTAATTTCATTGTGTTTCTCCTCAATTCTTCTCTATTTGTTCAGCTAGCGGTTGCTTGCGTTGCTGTTGTTGCTGATATATCGGGTATAAGGATTTGCAAAACCAGGACAGCATTTATCTACATGCCATCGCCTGCATGTGCAGGGCATGTAATTGAGATAAAAGCCTGAAAATGTTTTGGGAAATTAAATAATAATGTGCAGTTGGCACCAGCACAGGTAAAAAAGCGAGCTGCCCTGTTGAGCAAGCTCGTGACGCTGAAACTGAAATGTTAACTAGACTTACGCTTACTTTATTTATAGATAAAAAAGACATTGCCATCTCCCATACTGAACGTATATTGCTTTGCTGATACAATTCATTTTTGTCAGCAAACCGATCAGATCGGACATCGTTGGCCGTCTTACAATTTTAAAAAGTCATCTTCGACTCACAAAATAATTAGCAAATGCTGTGCCAACTTCCATAACGTATTTACACAATTAATATTAACCTTTGTTTTTTATAAACTTTATAGATATAAAATAAATATCGGGAGATAGACCAATGGATTCTCATACCGTCTTAACAGGCACTGACCCGTTTTAAAGCACAATTCACCCTGCTTTAAAATAACTCTTTTTATGCACTAAAAACGAACACAAACTTATTTTCCATAGCTAAATACAGATTTTCATTTCTTGAATAGAAAAGTAGCGATACAATAAAGCGCATAAACCCTATAAGTTAGAGGGCAATCGCACTGAATAAGACAATTAAAAACATACTTTATGGCATTAATTTTGCTTCAAAAAATTATAGGATCTTTCATATTTCACTGTTGAAATGCCCATAAGACCCACTCATAGCACGACCCAAAATGTGCAACTATCTACTGTTGACCCTGTACACTTATGCCGAAACTTAAAATTGCACTCATTGACGATGATCAGTCTCGGGCTGAGTACATCAAAACGTGTTTGATTGAACACGACTTCGATGTGGTTGCCTGCTTTACACTTGATCACCTGAATATTTTTAAACTCGAACATCTACAGGCAGATGTAATTCTGCTGGATATGGATCATCCACAACGTGATGTGATTGAGAATTGTGTCAGTAATTTTGACCTGCCCACGGTTCTATTTACCAAAAATACCGATAAAGAAACAATTAAACAGGCCATTGATGCAGGCATTACCGCTTATATCGTAGATGGACTTGACCCGAGTCGTTTGCATACCATTTTAGATATTTCGATTGAGCAATATAAAAAGCATAAAAAACTAGAATCCGATTTAAAGGATGCTAAAACTAAACTGGCTGATCGTAAAGACATTGAAAAGGCCAAAGCGTTACTGATGCAGTTGCATGACTTAACTGAAGATACTGCCTTTCAATTATTGCGAAAAAATGCCATGAGCCATCGCATGACTATTGGGGAAATGGCACGCCGTTTACTCGATGCACAACAACTTTTGAGCAATCAATTAAATAGCCAGCTAAAGGATGAATAGATGAGTCATTTAGTCGAATTAGAAAAAGTGGAAAAAACCGAATTACAGCTTGGCTATATTCCTTTGCTTGATTGTATTGCACTACTTTGGGCAAAACATCGTGGTTTTTTTGATGATGCTGGGTTGGATGTGACACTGGTGAAAGAAGCATCCTGGGCAAGTTTACGTGATCGCCTTGCCTTTGGGCTGTTGGATGCAGCGCATTGTTTATCTGCCATGTTACCTGCTGCTGCGGTTGGCGCAGACCAGATTGGTATTGCCTTACAAACCCCTTTAGTATTGAGTGAAAATCGTGCATTTATAAGTTTAAGCCAAAAACTCTGTTATAAGCTTGATATTCAAAAACACAATTCTGCCGAGACATCTGCAAAAAAACTGCTCAGCCATATCAAACAAAATCCTACTGTTTCCTTAGCCCATGTGTTTAAACATTCCATTCATCATTACTGTTTAAGGGAGTGGCTGGCACTGGCCGATCCAGAACTGGCCCAGTCAATTTCAATGAAAACACTGCCCCCACCATATATGGTTGAAGCCTTGAGCAATCATCTGGTTGATGGTTTCTGTGTGGGAGAACCGTGGAATACACAAGCTGAGCTGCAAGGACTGAGCCATATTGTCCGTTCAAGCCAGGATATTATTCCAAATGTGGCAGATAAGGTTTTAGCCGTGACACAGGAATGGGCACAACAGCATCCAAATACTTTGGTTGCATTAACTGGTGCCATTCTAAAGGCACAGCAGGAACTTCGGGAATTAGAAGATTTTGCGCCTATATGGCAGTTGCTGATTGAGTTTGATGTGATTCAGTTTAACTGCTCTACAGAAGTGCATGTCGAAAAATACTATACCATTCAAAATATTGTTCGGAATTTTGTCCAAGACAGTGCTGAACCCAAGCTCAGTGACTTTGAATGGCTGTTTCAACAAATGCAGAAATGGAATGGTTCTGATCAGGACGTGAAATTTGTTACTCATCAGGCTCAAAACTGTTTGTTGTCTGACATACATCACACCGCATTACAGACCATCAAACAATAGCCAAAAAAAAGCTGTCTTTAAAATTAAAGACAGCATTGAAAGACCCATAAGAGATTACGCCAATCAAAAGTAGTCTCTTAAGTACTCACCATCTTAATCAACAAGGGTTATCTTTTTCGGACATTTTTATGTCATTAGCAGCCATCCCTAAATGAAAAAATCATCATTTTTGCCAACTCTAAATTTTTTAAGGTTGTTCAGCGAATAATCTCTTTTTAAAAACCTTTTGTTCCTGCTCCAAACCTAATACAGATGCTATCTATATAAATTAATCTAAAACAATATATTTCAACTAAACCAAATAAAAACAATAAATTAAAATAAAATTTAATCCGTATGGAATCAAAATCGTATATGCTAGTTGAAATTTATGATGAGTTTGCATGTAGTTAAAAAATCATCATTTGGCGAGTTTGACCATTGAGTTACACAAATCCCATGAACCAAAAGTGGTAATTCAGTTTAGAATAATGAAAAAGCAAAACACCCTAAAATTTGTCATATTTTAACATTGCCATTTCCTTGCAAAGTTTTCATTATATGCAGCATGCTTGGTATGCAACTTTCTTCATCGATTAAAATAAATTATAAAAAAATTGCAGAATTTTGTGCCATAATAAGCAAACTTTGCAGACATCTTGCAAAAAACATTTGCAGATTTAGAACTGGAGCAGGCTGAATGAGCTCAACCATTTTGGTAATTCACGGACCGAATTTAAACTTGCTAGGAAAGCGCGAACCAGAGGTTTATGGTTATCTCACCTTAGATGATATTAACCAGCAACTCACTGCTCAGGCTAAAAATTCGTCATTGACACTGGATACCTTTCAAAGCAACTGGGAAGGCGCAATTGTGGATCGCATCCATCAGGCACAAAATGAAAATATAAAATTTATCATTATCAATCCTGCCGCCCTTACCCACACCTCTGTGGCCTTACGTGATGCCCTGCTTGGTGTAGCCATCCCATTTATTGAGGTGCATTTGTCAAATGTTCACGCCCGTGAAGCATTTCGTCATCACTCATACCTGTCAGATAAAGCGATTGGCGTGATCTGTGGACTAGGTGCCAGGGGTTACTCCTTGGCGCTCGATTATGCCATCGAAAAAATTCAATCTTCTAACTAATTTACACATTTAGGAATGCTCACTCATGGATATCCGTAAAATCAAGAAACTCATCGACCTGATGATTGAATCTGACTTACAAGCGATAGAAGTTAAGGAAGGCGACCAATCCATTTCACTGACTCGTCCCACACCTGTATACACTGCGGCTCCTGTTGCGACTCCTGTGACTTCAGCACCAGTGGCCCCTGCTGCAAAAACACCACGCGGCGCGGTTGAGAGCTCTCCAATGGTTGGCGTTTTCTATTCAGCACCTAGTCCAGGTGAACCACCATTTGTCAATGTGGGTCAAACAGTTTCTGCGGGTGAAACTTTGGGTATTATTGAAGCCATGAAAATCATGAATCCAATTGAGGCAACTCAAAGTGGTGTGATTGAAGAAATTCTGGTTAAGAATGGTGAAGTGATTCAGTTCGGTCAACCGCTTTTCCGCTACCGTGCCTAATGAGTCTGGGGATTCCTATGTTGCAAAAAGTACTCATTGCTAACCGTGGTGAAATCGCTTTACGAATTACGCGGGCTTGTAAAACTCTTGGCATTAAAACCGTTGGAATTTATTCCGATGCCGACAAGGATTTAATGCATCTACGCTTTGTTGATGAAGCGGTCTGCATTGGCCCAGGTGCAAGTAGTGAAAGCTACTTGAATATTCCTGCCATTATTACCGCCGCAGAAATTACAGGTGCAGATGCCATTCATCCAGGTTATGGCTTCCTGTCGGAAAATGCCGAGTTTGCTGAAATTGTTGAAAACTCTGGCTTTATCTTCATTGGTCCACGTCCTGAACATATTCGCCTGATGGGCAATAAGGTTTCAGCGATTATGGCAATGAAGAAGTCTGGGGTTCCAACTGTACCAGGTTCTGCCCATGCAGTGACACCAAACAACGCACTTGCGGAGGCCAAAGAAATTGGCTTTCCATTAATTGTGAAAGCTGCGGCTGGTGGTGGTGGTCGCGGTATGCGTATTGTCGAGCGTGTCGATACCCTGCTTGAATCGGTACAGGCTGCCCAGCGTGATGCAGAAATGTGGTTTGGCGATGATACCGTTTATATGGAACGTTTCCTGCAAAAACCCCGTCATGTAGAAGTTCAGATACTTGGCGATGGCAATGGCCATGCAATCCATTTATATGACCGTGACTGCTCCCTACAGCGACGTCATCAAAAGGTACTGGAAGAGGCACCTGCACCAAACCTGCCAGAACAGGCGCGTGCTGATATTCTTGAAGCCTGTGTCAACGCTTGTAAATTGATGCAGTATCGTGGTGCTGGTACTTTCGAGTTTTTATTTGAAGAAGGCGAATTTTTCTTCATTGAAATGAATACACGGGTACAGGTTGAACACCCTGTCACTGAAATGGTCACGGGCGTAGACATTATTGAACAGCAGCTTCGTATTGCTGCGGGTTTAGGTTTAAACCTTGAACAGCATGAGATTGAGGTTAAGGGCCATGCCATTGAATGTCGTATCAATGCAGAAGACCCGACCACATTCCTGCCGTCCCCTGGAAAAATTGAAACTTTCTATGCTCCAGGTGGCGCAGGTATTCGTCTAGACTCTCATATTTATCAGGGTTACAGCATTCCGCCTTACTATGATTCCATGATTGCCAAACTGATTGCACATGGCAAAGATCGTGAAACATCGTTAGCCCGTATGCGTCAGGCGCTGGATGAAATGATTTTGACAGGAATCAAGACCAATATTCCACTGCATAAAGACCTGATTTTGCAGGATGCCAATTTCTGCGAACAGGCAATGGATATCCATTATCTTGAGAAGCATTTGTTAAAACAGTTGGCACAACATGCCGAAACTGCTTAAACAAAAAAACCTCTTATAAAATTATAAGAGGTTTTTTATTGGCCTTAATTCTTTATGGTAAAACACGGCGTAAGGTTGCAAAGCACTTTTCGCCTTTTTCATTGGCACAAAAATTAATGGTATTGTCATTCGCCCATTTCACAAAGTATTGTGAAACTTCACCTGTTTGATCCTGTTGCTGACCTGAACAGTCCATCTGATTATTGTCATACTTAATCTGTAAAATCAGTGCAGGCAAACGCTCATTGTGATCTTCAGATGGCTGATAATCATACAGGCCATAAGACCACTCCTGCCCACTTTTTATCACTACATCACTCATGCCACGAAAGTTATAATATTCGACACATTTCTTGTTATTGGTAATTTCCATTCCCCACAAACCCATGATTTCTGGGCGGCTGGTGACACGAATTGTATTCGCTTTTGCAATTTGCTGCGGTGTCACTGTTTTCGCATTTACAACCGTATCTGCCATAGTCCATGTTGAGCAAGCCCATAACAATCCAATAATATAAATATTTTTCATAGATTTAATTAAGTCGTAATCTAAACGTTGCATTGGCTTAACTTAGCATATTTTTAAAGAAAATCCCGTAATCATAACCATATCAACACAATATTTTTATCCTGCAATTTGTTTTATTGTTCTGCATTTTTTCAGGTATTCTTATCCACAATCACGCTTAAATTTTTCCATGTTATTAACGGTTTAGCTTTAGGGATAAAAGCCATGAAATTTTCTGAATACATTCAATATGACGGACTCGGTTTGGCCAAATTGGTCAAGGACAAGGAAATTCACCCATCAGAACTGTTACAGGTGGCATTGGAACGTACCCACAAAACCAATCCAAAACTGAATGCAATCATTATCCCCATGTATGAACAGGCCAAACAGCGTGCCCAGCAGCCCCTGACGGGCGCATTTGCGGGTGTTCCCTTTTTGGTCAAGGACCTGTTTCAGGAATATCAGGGAGTAGTGACCTCCTATGGCAGCAATGCACTGAAAAAAATCAATTACACTCCTGATTTTAATGCCGAAATTGTCAATCGCTGGGAGAAAACAGGAATTGTGACTTTCGGCCGTACCAACACACCTGAGTTTGGCATCAAGGGCATTACGGAACCAGATGCATGGGGTTCATGTCATAATCCTTGGAACTTAAAGCATAATAGTGGCGGTTCTTCGGGCGGGTCTGCCTCAGCAGTGGCTGGTGGGCTGGTCCCTGTTGCGGGAGCTGGTGATGGCGGTGGTTCAATCCGTATTCCAGCCTCCTATTGTGGGCTGTTTGGACTTAAACCGAGTCGTGGACGTACACCGTGGGGGCCGCAGTTTAGTGAAGCCATGCACGGCGCGGCCATGCAGCATGTACTCTGTAAAACCGTTCGGGACAGTGCCGCCATGCTGGATGCTGTTCAAGGTCCAGAACAGGCCTCACTTTTTATCATTCAATCTCCAACCCAGAAATATCTGGACGTTATTCAGCAGACTCCAAAAAAATTGACAATCGCATTCAATACCCAGTCACCGATTGGCACCAAAGTTTCCAAAGATGCGATTCAAGCGGTTCAGCAAACAGCCAAGCTTCTAGAGTCACTTGGACACATCGTGGTTGAAGACCGTCCGCAAATAAATGGCCTCGAACTGGCTAAAGACTTTATCACCACATGGTTTAGTCAGTTCTCCTACATGCAGGCGCAAATTAAACACATGTCAGGTGCGACCAATGAGGATTTTGAGCTTGACTCCAATGCCCTGGCAGCCTTTGGTGCGAAAACGACAGCAACAGAATATATTCATACCCTGGGTCATTGGGGAATGTATAGCACGCAAATGAATATCTTCTTTGAAAAATATGATCTTTACCTAACCCCAACCACCGCATCAGTTGCACCCAAAAATGGTGAAGTTGCAATGCCTAGCTGGCAAAAACCTATCCTAAAAGGCTTATTAAAAGTTGGAAAAGCCCATTATCTTGCACAAGGTAAACTGGTCGAGAAAATTGTACAAGAGAACTTGAGCTGGGTGCCTTTTACCCAATTGGCAAATGTCACAGGCTTACCTGCCATGTCTGTGCCTTTATATTGGAATAAAAATGGCTTGCCTTTGGGCAGTCAGTTTATTGCACCATTTGGGCGTGAAGACCGTTTACTTCAACTTGCCGCACAGCTTGAGCAGGCGCAACCGTGGATGCCACAATATAAAAATATTCAGCTTTAGCTTTGATTTAACTTAGGTGCTGTCGTTTCAATTTGATTCGGCAGCCAGACCACCAAAATCAAGCCTAAAAGAACAACCACACTCGCCCATAAGAAAATGGTGGCACCTGATAGAATTTGCCAATAATGCCCTGCCAATAAACTTCCCGATGCCACGCCAAGCCCCCACATGGTGCTATAAAGTGCCTGCCCGCGACCTTGCTGTTCGGGAGAGAAATTCTGGAAGATAACTTTCATTGCAATTAAATGAAAGAGTCCAAAACTAAATGCATGCAGGCATTGTGCTAAAAGCTGTCCAATAAAATTTGTATTTAAAATACCCACCAACAACCAGCGTAAACTGGTCAAGATCAAACAGGTAGCAACCAATGTTCTCCATGAGAAGCGGATAAAAAAGACTTTTTGCGCCACTGCAAACATCACAATCTCAGCAATCACACCTGTTGCCCATAAAGTTCCAATCTGCATGGTACTAAAACCGATTTCTTTCAGGAAATTGCTATAGAAACTATAAAAAGGTGCCTGTGAAAACAGTAAAATAAACTCAATACCAAAAAAAGCGGCCACCATTGGCTTTTTTAAAATTGGTAATAAAGGTTCCAGCTTCTTTTGCGAGCTTGGCGCATGTTCAGGCTCTTTAATACTAAATGACCATAAAAAGGCCAAAAATGAAACTGATAACAATAGAATAGGTAACATTGAAATTGGAATGATTTCCAATAATGCGCCTATGGCAAATACCCCAACAATAAAGCCGACTGAACCCCATTTCCGAACCTTGCCATAGAGCTCAGCCCGCTTTTCACCCAGCCAGAATAAAGTCACCCCCTCAAACTGTGCCAGAATCGCATTCTGGAAAAAGCTGAAAACCAGCATCAATAAGGCAATCGATTGAAAGCTATTCGGAATTACAAAAATTGCAAACCAGATACAGGCTTCCATCCAGGTTGCAATTCGTACCAGTAGCATCCGCTTTCCCGATTTATCTGCAATCCATCCCCAAATCAAGGGGGCAAAAAAACGGGTAATAATTGCAATCGAAGATAGAATTCCAATTTGCTGATAATTAAATCCCTGATCTTGTAAATAGAGATTCCAATAAGGCATGAATGTTCCCACTATGGAATAATAGAACAGGTAGAAACCACCCAAGCGGGTCTGGATATTCAAGGAATGCAACAAATTAAGGGCCTTATCAACAAATGTAGACTGAAAAAAATCGGAAAATTTATCCAGATAGGTCGAACTGAATTTTAGCTGATTTAAGAGAATAATTCTCAAGTCTAACAATTCATTACTTGTGGTTAAAGACGGTTCTTGGCATGGTTTGTGGATTGCTTAATTATAGGAATCTCCTGCCTATGGCTAGCCCTGCACAAGCGCATTGCCAGTACATTATAAAAAATCACCACTAGTAATAGTGGTGATTTGGCTTCGCATGTAAAAAAGCAGGAATCAAACCTGTCAGTGCAGCACGTATATCAGCACGTTCATTGATCAATTGATGTGATCCTTCTTCTAGCATCAACAAAGTCTGCAATCTAAACTTACGGCGAATATATTCAATGTTATAGCGCCAATCGACTGTTTGATCGAGTGCACCTTGCGCTAACCACACAGGAATACGACAGGCTGGACGCAGTTCCATTTCCAGCATCCATTTCGACATGGCCAGAATCCAGTCCATGCCCATCATACGCGGTTGTAATGGGTCTTTTAAGCGCACAAAACGCAAAAACTCAGGGTTATGGTTATTACGGCGAAAATGTCGTGGCACTTGAGTTTTAATGCGACGAATAATACCTAGGCCAACTGAATTGTGCCACCAAGCGGTTTTAGCGGGACGAATCAAGGGTGACAGCAACAGAACCCGATCAACAATCGGATCTTCACGGCGTTCTGCAAACTCCAGTAAATGATGCATCCAGATTGCACCACCTGTACTTTGACCAATGCCTAACCACGGTCTAGGCAACTGTTTGGCCCCACGAACCGCTTCATATACTGCATGTAAAACCTGTTGGTAATGATCAAAGTTCTGGATACTGGCAGGTGAACCATTACTTAAACCATGCCCAGGAAGATCATAAGTAATCACACTAAAGCCCTGCTCCAGGATTTCCTGAATAATCGGCTGATAGATTCCACTATGCTCCAGATAACCATGCAGCAGGCAGACTGTCCCCTGAATCTTTTGTTGTCTTGGCTGAAATACCTGCACATGCAAACGGAACAACGGCATTTCCACATAACCCTGCCAATGCTCACAGTCAAGCAAGTGTAAGCCATAAAGCTTACGATAGGCCTGTAAAGGTTTAGAGGGTTCAGTTGTGGTTGATAAATCCAATGGTTCCAAAACCTGTGGTGTGGTTTCACGATTGGGAACAGGTAAATCCAGTTGTTTGAGTATTGTCGGATTTAAAAAAGGAATATTGGACATTATGGTATCTCCCGACAATCACTAGAGCCAAATAACATATCACGAACCGTGGCAAGCATTTCATAATTGGCACGGCGACTATGGTCATAATTTTGTTGACTAGGTCGCCAACGGGTCAAGCTGGTTGGCATGGGTGCAAACACAGGAACGGTTTCTATACCATTCAAGGCAAATAAACGGCGTGTCCGTGGCATATGATATTCATCAGTAATCAGGATCACGGTGGGCGCACCGCCTTTCTTTTGCAGGAGCAAAGAGCTGAATCTGGAATTCTCACAGGTATTCATGCTTCTATTTTCAAGCAGCTTGGCCTCAATACCACGTTGTTTTAACCATGCCTGCATATAGGGGGCTTCCACACCACTTAACACAATCGGCAATTTATACTTTTTTTCCACACTCAAGGTCTTTTCCAGACGCAAGCGTGTGTAGTTGTTCACCACAATATCTTTACCATTTTCAGCAAGGGTCAACCCTCCACCGAGCACCACAATCGCATAAGGCTGTGAGGTATTTTTAGGTTCAAAACCATCATCTTTATTCTTTTTAAGTTCAACCAGGTCTTTATTGGTCTCATCCTTTTCGTCCTCATTCACTGGCAATGCAACAGGATAGGTTTCTAAAAATGCCAGATACTTACCCATGAGCGCCTGATTATCAGGTGTATTGCCTTGTAAGAAATCCGTTGGAGAACTGATCACAACGGCTGAACTGTCCTGATCCTGCTCGGCTTTTTGGTTTAGCAATGGAATGTTGTTTTTCTTCTCTTTTTGCTCTTCCTTTTCCTGTTCATCAATAATGGTTTGTTGCAGCAATTTATAGCGTGCCTGTATCAGTCTTAAATCTTCAGGTTTTTCTGACTGAAAGGTTTTTTCCATCAGCTTTAAATAGGCCTGACGCGCAATCCATAAGTTGGAACCAGGTTCCAGATTCTCATGCTCACTTAAAGCCGCTGCTTTCTGGCTTTCAGCGGCCACCTCATTGACATCAACAGGTACAAAAGAATTTAACCCTTTCACCACAAGCTGTGAGTAAAACGGAGAATATAAAAAAAGCACAAAGCAGCCCAATAGCACAAATAGTATGGTGGCTATCCGCACTAAACTGACCATCCAATGTACTTGCGCCATATCACTCCTCATGCAGTATGGGGCTGAATCAAACCTTGCTCACTATATAACACAGGTTCAGGTTCAAGCTGAATACTAAACTTTTGTTTTACATCATTTTGTACAGCGCTATAGGTATTTTTCACATCTTGCAGCGTTGCATCGGCATAATTAACCAAAACCAGTGCCTGTTTATGGAACATGCCAACACAGCCCAGTCGCCTGCCTTTCCAGCCCGCCTGATCAATCAGCCATCCAGCAGCCACCTTAACATTGTCGTTGGCTTGAGGATAATGCGGAATGTTGGGAAATTGTTGAACAAGTTTTTCAAATTCAGCCTGAGCCAAAACTGGATTTTTAAAGAAACTGCCTACATTTGGAAATTCCCTGGGATCAGGCAATTTACTTTGGCGAATCTGTATCACCTGATTTTGCAGGTTCTCAGCCGTTTGATTATCTCCAACCGCCTGCTTTAAATCGCCATAACTCAGTTTTAAACTGGCATGTTTTAACAGCTTAAAGGTTACACTAATGATGATGTAACGATCAGGAAAGTCTTTAAAAATACTATTACGGTAAGCAAAATGACAATCCTGGGCTAAAATGGAGTCAAAGCATTTCAGTTCACGGTCATAGACCTGTACCGATTCAATAAACTCACCCACCTCAACACCATAGGCACCAATATTCTGTACAGGTGATGCCCCAACCAAACCTGGGATGAGGGCCAGATTTTGCAGACCGAACCAGTTCTGCTGGGTGCTGTATAAAACAAAATCATGCCAGACCTGTCCCGCACCCACTTTAACTGTGATGGTTTGGTCATCCTCAGTCAGGACTGCAATGCCCTGAATATTTAAATGAATGGCCAGTGCCTGAATATGCTGTGGTAATAACAGGTTGCTTCCACCCGATAAAATCATGACATTGAGCTGCTGCTGTTCAGCAAATGCCAATGCCTCAACCACATCATCAGGATGATTGATCTGGACGTAATGCGAGACAGTGGCAGTTAGATTGAGCGTGTTGAGGTTTTTAAGTTGAAGCTGTTTTTGTACATGCATGTTGACTGAAATCCTATTACCCTGCCTGCATTTGCTTTTTAAGAATATTGATCCATGCCTGACTGCTTGATTCGCATTGATCCAAAACCCGATCAAAGCCATCTGCCCCACCATAGTAAGGATCAGGCACTGCCTGCTGGTTAAAATGAGGATCATGCTCACTCATCAATGCGATTTTGGCGCGAATCTGTTCCGCACCAAACTGGCGTACCGCTTTCGACATGAGAGACTGAATATCGTCAAAATTCTCATGGTCCATCGCCAGAATCAGATCAAACTCAATAAAATCCTCAAGACGAATTTGTCTAGCACGTAAGCCCGATAAATCATAGCCACGCTGTAGCGCGTGTTTCTGGCTTCGCGCATCAGGTGCCTTGTTTGGGTGGTAATTGCTGGTCCCTGCCGAATCGACAGATACATTTAAACCATGCGCATCACAATAATGTCTGAGAATTGCTTCCGCTGTGGGTGAACGGCATATATTTCCTAAACAGACACATAATACCTTGTACGGTATTGGGGATGGCATAATCACCTCAAAACTACACTTTTTAGAGCATCTTATGGTAATTTATTTGGGCAGTGAAACCTATAGTTGCCTTATATAAAAATGTTGTATTTATTAGAATTTGTTGGCATTTTGTCTATGATTACGACATAGGTCAGGTATGGACGATAATTTGTCAAAAGATAGAAATAAGGATGTACGTATGAACCAGTTTCAGTTCCAAACCGTTCCCAACATTATTGCAGGTTTAGGTTCAATACAGGAACTTAAAACCATCTTGTCACAACATGATTATCGAAAAGCGCTTCTGGTCACTGATGCTGGCATGATTCAGCACCAGCTTCATTTACCCATTCTAGACATTCTGGATCAGCTCAGTCTTGAGACTATCATTTATTCCGATATTCAGGCCGACCCACCTGAACATATTGTTTTAGAAGCGGTTGATTTCGCCAAACAGGAAAAAATTGATGTCATCATCGGTTTTGGCGGCGGTAGTTCCATGGATGTCGCCAAAATCATTGCCCTGCTTGCTCATCCTGAACAAAAACAAAACCTCAGTGAGATTTATGGGGTTAATCAGGCCAAGGCTCCTCGCTTACCGCTTATTCTGATTCCAACAACGGCTGGAACGGGTTCAGAAGTCACTCCAATTTCGATTGTCACCACTGGCGCAACCACCAAAATGGGCGTAGTCTCTCCTATCCTTTATGCCGATGTTGCTATTCTGGATGCGACATTTACGAAAGGCTTACCTGCGCATATCACGGCGGCAACGGGTATTGATGCGATGGTACACGCGATTGAAGCCTATACTTCCAGTATCAAGAAGAATTTTTATGCCGATATGCTGGCAAAAAATGCCTTGCAACTGCTCAACCATAACCTTGCCAAAGTGTTAAAAAATGGGGCTGATCTGGAAGCACGGCAAAATATGCTGGTCGGTTCAATGCTGGCAGGTCAGGCTTTTGCCAATGCGCCTGTCGGTGCGGTTCATGCACTAGCCTATCCACTGGGTGGACATTTTCATCTGTCACATGGGCATAGCAATGCACTGGTTTTGGTTGAAGTTCTAAAATTCAATGCACCAAAAGCCAAACAATATTATGCTGAACTGATGCAATGGCTGGACCCTCGTAGTACAGGCTGTATCGATGGACTATGTGATTTATTTATTGACCACATGCAAAACCATCTGGATCAAAGTGGTCTTACCCTGAAACTCAAGGAACTGGATATTGCCGAGGCAAAATTGCCGCAATTGGCCAAGGATGCCATGCTGCAAACCCGACTGTTGCAGAACAATCCAAGAGAAATGACCGAACAAGATGCTTTACAGATTTATCAGGCGATTTATGCATGAGTAAACCCACTTTAAAAACACGCGAACAGTTTAAGTTCTTTTTACCAATTCAGACCCGATGGGCAGACAATGATATTTACGGGCATGTCAACAATGTAACCTACTACAGTTACTTTGATACCGCAGCCAATTCATTACTGATCCAAAAAACGGGATTTAACATTCACAACAGTGAGATCATTGGTTTGGTAGTAGATTCAGCCTGTAGTTTCTTACAGGAACTCTCCTTTCCTGAAATGGTTGAGGTGGGTGTCGCCATTGGAAAGATTGGTAACTCCTCACTGCGTTATGAGCTGGCAATTTTTAAGCAAGATCAAACACAAGCAGCCGCTCAAGGGCATTTTGTGCATGTGTTTGTAGATCGACAAACCAGAAAAAGTACAGCAATTCCACAATATATGCGTGAAGTGTTACACGCCTATATGCTCATGGATTAAATCAAACCCACTTTTCCAGATTATGACTCGGAAAAGTGGGCTGCTTAATTATTAAACATACGGTAACACATGCGGAACAATATCCTGGAAAGTACGACCATGCACATTTTCACCAATCGCATGCATTTTCCAGGCGCCATTATGGCGGTAAATTTTGGCAATAATCAGGCCAGTATGTGCACCTTGCGAAGACAGTTTATAACTCGCGATCACCTGATTACTGTTTTGATCAACCAGACGGCAGAACGCATTTTCAACTTTTTCAAAAGTCTGTCCACGGAAGCTACTGACAGTAAAGGCCAATGACTTGACATGGCTTGGCACTTGATTCAAATTCACACGAATCACTTCATCATCACCATCGCCTGCACCAGTCAGGTTATCACCTGAGTGTACGATACTGCCATCCTTACTACGTAACTGCCCAAAATAAACCACATCTACAACCTGTTTATTTTCATCAAACAGAATGACGGACGCATCTAAATCAATGTCTCCACTGCCACCACCAAAGCCAAATAAACCCTTGCTTTTGGCAACATCCCAGCCTACACCCAGAAAAATTTGTTGTAAGCTGCTTCCATCCGCTTTTTCAAGATTAATTTTCTGACCTTTTTCCAGATTAATCGCCATTGTTTTCTCCTCTTTGTGAAATAAACGTTTTCAATGATTTATCATTCATTATAAAAAATTACTGACCTGAACGTGATGGGCCTAGCTTGCTTTGTAACCATGCCAGAAAGTTCTGACGATTACGTGAACAGATAATGACTTTTCCCTTACCTGAAAAACGTAACACCATTCCCTCGCCACTCATGACGCTATTCATCAGGTTTCCCAACAGACCACTACTTTGTGAGGTTGAAACAGATAAGTTATAGTTTAAGCGTGAGTCCCAACACACCACATGTCCATTATCAATCACAACCTCTTTATTTGGTTCCACTTCCAGTTCAAACAATGTACCGCAACCCGCAACCACCACCTGCCCGTGTCCGCTGGTTTCCATGACCAGAAATCCGCCCGTATTCCCAAAAAAGGCGCCACCAATACTGCTGTTTAAACGTGCCTTGATTTCCACGGAATCATGTGCTGCGACAAATGCGCCGTCACTTAAAATGTACTGGGTTGCACCTACATCTAAAATCTGCATATCACCATCCAGTGCGGCAGAAAGCAGACAATCCCCATCCCCACGCACTGCTTCAATATGCTGTTGAAATAAAGATTCTTCATTGGCAAAACGGCGCAACAATGACTGCATTAAGCCACCTTGTAAACGTCCTTTCAGTTCTAAAGGAGCTTCCATCATGACCATCGCATTACTTTCACAGTAAATTTTATCGCCACGGCGCATAGATACATGTAAAAATGGTTCAGGTGAACCAACCAGACTAAATTGTGCCATTTCTCTATTCCTTCAGTTCTGAACAATATTTTTTTGCTGAGCTACTTTGAGCCAATCGGGAAATTCTTCCAATAACAATTCATATAAACGCTCGTCAGAAACACTTTCAATTCGGTCCAGACTAAAGAAATTGCAGTTGTCCACAATACGTCCAGACATTTCATCCAGTTTTTCCAAAGCTCCGTAGTCACGCCCATCCACTCCCACAAACTGCCAAAATATAGGCAATTCTGCGGCTTTGGTCAGTACTTTTTGCATTTGTCTGCGATTTCCCACACCACCATCAGAAATAAATAATACATAAGTCGGAGTTTTATCCTTAAATCTTTGATAATAGTCAATGACGGCCTCAATGGCAGGAATTTCCTCATTATAACGGGCACCGACCTGCCAGTTTTTCCAGCCACGCTGGGTAGTGTTGATAAAGTCATTAACATTATTTAGGGTGACATCATCCAGTTGCGTGGTTTTTTGTGCAAATGCCCAACATTCAAAACTGCCATCATCATCAAAATGAATTGCCAGTGGCATTAAACGATTCACCACTTTTTGTACATCACCACGGCGATATTGTCCATCCATCGAACCTGATGCATCGAGTACCAACGCCACTCGTGCTGTCACACCCAATAAATTTTTCTTTTCTAATTGAACCAAGGATTTTTTGGTTAGGTCAACAATTGAGGCATTACCTGTTTTTTCGGCTTTTTCCAGCGAAAGTTTTTTCTTTAAATCAAGTCTTGATGCTACAGGTGTCACATTTAGGGAAGCTTGTGTTTGTGATATTGGCGCTGGAGCTGATTCCTCTGCAACTTCACCACCAAAATGTTGAATCAATGCCGCCAAACCTGCATTGAATCCTTGCCCAATGGCTGCCAAACGCCAAATATTATCTTTACGATAAATTTCAACCAACATCGTGGCCCGTTCCTGAGCAAAGAGTTGCCCCTCTAATTTCAATTCAGCAATCGGCTGTAATTGTAAATTTAAAATTTGAATCGTGGCATGTTGCAACTGTGACATCACTGCCTGACCATCAATCGCAGCGGTTAAAACGAGATATTGGATTGTGTTTGGTAACTGATCAAGATTGACCAAGAAACGACTCTGTTGTGGCTGATTATCGAGTAACTGAACGGCTTGGCATGGTGTTTTAGGTTGATTGTAAAACGTCATATAACGTTCATCACTTAATTTATATTGTGCGTCCAGTCCAAAGCTCGCCAAGTCGAGGGTAAAATTGGCTTGATATTGAATCTGGATATAAAAAGCGTTTTGCCCCTGTAAAACATCATTTAATTTTATTTTTTGTCCACGAATTAAATTCAGCATTTCTTTTAATAGCCTATTTTATCATTATTTCTTCAAGTGAAGAAAAATAGTGCCTAAACACTATTTTTCCCAAGCAGGTTTGCCGACTTAAACCGCTACACCATAAGAGGCTGCCAAAGGCCCTAAACCGCCTGCAAAGCCTTGACCAATGGCACGAAATTTCCATTCGCTGCCATTTTTATAAAGCTCACCAAAGATCATTGCCGTTTCTGTGCTGCTGTCTTCAGATAGGTCATAGCGTGCAATTTCACTACCACCCGCATCATTGATCACACGGATATAGGCATTGCCAACCTGGCCAAAGTTCTGGTTACGTGTCTGACCATCATAAATCGTCACTGCAAAAATCACTTTGCTCACATCAGCAGGAACTTTGCTTAAATCAACGCTTAAAGTTTCATCATCGCCATCGCCATCACCTGTGCGGTTGTCACCATTGTGTTTGACTGAACCGTCAGATGAAGTCAAATTATTGAAGAAAATAAAGTCATTGTCTGCACGTACCTTACCGTTTTCTCCAACAAGGAATGCGATCGCATCAAGGTCAAAAGCCTGACCATCTGTCACGCGAGGGTTCCAGCCTAAACCGACCGTTGTTTTAGTGATTCCTGGCGCTTCTTTAGTCAAGCTAACATTGCCACCTTTGGTTAAGCTAATTGCCATGAGTTATTCTCCTTATCTCATTGCTAAATTATATTTTATGGATATAACAGTTTTGTTATATCCCTGGATTTTATCAAGATTGTGATTGTCGTTTTTCATAGGCGATTGATGAGAAAACCGCCCATATAATGAACGCCACCCCAATCAGGCCTGTTACCACTTCTGGCACATGCCCACCTGTACCTGTGTATAGCATAATTGCTGCCAGCATTCCAATTGCATACATTGCACCATGCTCCAGATAAATAAAGGCTTCCAATGTGCCTTTTTCCACCAGATAAATGGTCATGGAACGTACAAACATTGCACCAATCGCAAGACCAAGCATAATCACAACAACATCAGTTGTAATTGCAAAAGCACCAATCACACCATCAAAACTGAATGAGGCATCCAGCACTTCCAGATAAAGGAAACCCCCAATACCTGCTTTCACAATTGTGCTTGATGCACCTTTGGTAACGCTTTCTGAAGCTTCACCTTCTTCATCTTCTGACTGGCTGCTTTCAAGTAAATGCCCAAGTGCCTGAACACCCACATAAACCACAATACCCCAGATGCCTGCAATCGCCACCACCAATTTCGTCTCTGGCGCAACAAAACCCACCATAATGAGAAGGGCGATCATTGCAACGAAAACTGACATGGCGGGAACATTCGCTAAATTTGCTAAACGTGATTCCAGCCAATGAAACCAATGCGTGTCCTTACCATCATCAAACAGGAAGTTAAGGAAAACCAAAAGTAGGAACATGCCCCCAAAGGCGGCAATTTCCGCGTGATGTGCCAATAACTTTTCAGAATACTGAACTGGATCGTTGAGTGCCATCCTGACAACTTCAACCATTCCCATATCTGCAGTTACAGCCACAATGACAATTGGGAAAATCAGGCGCATACCAAAAACGGCAATTAGAATCCCGACAGTTAAAAAGATTTTTTTCCAGAATTCGTCCCAGTGACGCAATATTGATGCGTTGACCACGGCATTATCAAAAGATAGCGACACTTCCATCACCGCCAGAATTGCAGTGATCAGCAATACCCGAAGCATTGCCTGCACGCCTGCCTCTGGTCCATGACTGAAGCCCCACCATGCAGATAATGCCAGACAGATCACGGTAAAAATAATTGAGAAACGAAAATGTTTCATTGTTACCCTTTCAAAAAAATCTCAAAACATACATCTTGTCTGTTTTGAGAGATCGGTTTTAGCCAACTTGAATACCATATTGTTGACACATTGCAGCAAGTCCGCCCGCATAGCCCTGACCGACTGCTCTAAATTTCCATTCGCCATTATGACGATAGACCTCACCAAATACCATGGCGGTTTCGGTTGAATAATCCTCGGCTAAATCAAATCGCACAATTTCTATACCTGAATCCTGATTGACGACACGGATAAAAGCGTTGGCAATTTGTCCAAAATTCTGTCCACGACTTTGGGCATCATGAATGGTGACCGTAACGGCAATCTTTTCAATTTCAGGTGAAACCTTAGATAAATCCACCACTAAAGACTCATCATCACCATCGCCCTGACCTGAACGATTGTCACCCGTATGCTCAACCGAGCCATCCTGTGATTTTAACTGGTTGTAGAAAATAAAATCATGGTCGCCACGCACCTTGCCTGAGGCGGTTAATAAAAACGCACTGGCATCCAAGTCAAAAGATGCGCCATCAGTTGCGCGTTCGTCCCACCCCAAACCAATTAAAATACGAACTAAAGTTGGATCTGTTTTACTTAGGGAAAGATTTCCCCCTTTATTTAAGCTAATTGCCATATTTTTTCTCCCTCATTGCATCATGATAGAAATTTAATTGGAGTTAAAAGTCAATAGGTTTTTATTTACTACCTGCTACCCAGCGCAGGCCAAAACCAAAAGCCTGATCCAGTTCTTTATGACCAGGTACATAACGAACATGTCGCTGCACCTGAATATTGCCAGCCTGATTGGTCAGTTCGACAATGCCACACATACCCAAGGGCTGTCCCTCAGTTAAACGAATTTCAATGGGAGGCTGGTCTGGCACAAAAATGGTGACCACAGCATCTGTTTCCGCCCAATTGGGTACACCCTCGTAGATAAATGCGAATAACACGACACGGCGAATTTCTTGCCAGTATTGACCATTAATTCTCAGCCATTCACCACCCTGTAACGCCCCAGTACGGTCGTCCGCAGAAAGCTGAATAAATGGGAAAGCGTTAAAATCCCCAAAACGGTTGCCCAATGCCTGAATCACGGACTTGGTGCCATCCTGCATTTCAAATAGACAGCCTAAATCCAGATCAATTCCCTGATTCTGATTGAGCAGTTTTTTAAAGAAGCCTGCCGATTGGGACTGTATAGAACGCTGATTCCAGTTGAGATTAATCTTAATCTCACCAAAACCCTGTGTCTGTTTGGTTAAATTAATTCGACTGTTGCCTTTGTCCAGCGTAATTTTACTGAGGTTTATTTTAGACTGAGGCGGTGTAGCAACAGGTGGTGGCGGCGGCGTGTTGGGTTGATCGTTGATTTCAACACCAAAATATTCGGAGAGTGGCTTTAATCCACCATTAAAGCCCTGATTGACAAAGCGGAATTTCCATTGATCCTTATAACGATATACTTCTGCCAAAATGAGGGCTTTTTCAGTCTTTTCAGCACTATTGACAATCGCTGTGGCACTTAACTGTCCATTTTGCCATAACTCAACCTCAATATTCTGAATCGCATTGATTGCACTCTGTCCATCAATGGTGGCACACAGAGCCACCTTATTCAGGCTCGCATCCAATAATTGGGTGTTTAAATTAAATTGAGCCAAATAAGGCGTTTTACCATTTGCCTCAATTAACTCAACACTACGGTTTAGAGTGTGTTTCTGTCCATAAAAAATCATGTCCGCATCACCACGAACCTTGTTTTGGGCATTGAGTAAATATGCACTTACATCTAAATCAATATGTGCAGGTAATGCAGTTTTGATTTTAATCTGACACTGAGGTTGTGCCAGTACCAAATTTGCACCCGCAGTCAATTGTTGCATTATTTATTATCCTCTTTTTTTTAGTGTTATTGCTTCATGCCAAATATTTGTGATCGCTCTAATATACGTTCTGCCCAACGGCGATGTGTGGCAGGTTCCAACATACTTCCATGACAGGCGAATACAGCCTGACCAGAATCTCTTAAAATATCCTGAGCTTGTTTCAATTCAATATCATTGACTTGATAGGCCTGATGCACAATCGCAATCTGTGCAGGGTGAATAATGGTTTTTCCAGATAAACCATGTTGTAAATCCAGATATAACTCGTCCTGCAATAACTTCACCTGAGTAAAATGCTCACAGACAGGCGCACTCAGTGCAAAGCCATAAGGTAAAAACTGCCCAGCCAGATTTGCAATTAATGCCCCAATAGGCGTTTGATACAGGGTCAAATCACTTGGACGGCGCACAGCCAGACAGTTGAGCAAATCATTGCCGCCTATTCGCAGCACCAGAACCTGACGAAAGTCCTGTTGCAGTGCCTGACGTAATTCACGCATAGCGCCCATATCAAAGGTTTCTGCATCTTCAAGTGTTGGCATCACCTGAATAAAATCAGGTAATATCTGCTGCCATTGTCGTAATTGATTTAAGCAGAATTTAGGCAGCACCATGCCATCAACCGCAATCAGTTCCTGCCACTGCGCCAACTCTTCCGCCATTGCAATATGGCGAGGGCGTATGAAGATTTTAGGATGTTGTGCTTGACGTGGTTGATCCTGAACCTGTTGCAACAAATGCTTTAAATTGACTTTTGCCGCTTCCACCTCATGCTCGGAAACTGCATCTTCCAGACAGATGACCAAAGAACGTAACTCAGGGTACTTTTCCCCATTCACCACTTGCCATAAATCAGGTCTGGTCGCTGGCATATAGAGTGTTGCACCTAAAGATAATGCCGATAACATCAACCTGCTCCCAATTTCTGAATGAGGGTAATTGCGCGATAAGGTGCGATTTGATCACCAACCACCTTGACTGGTGTCTGTGTGACTTCAGTTAAATGACGTAACAATGCCGTGTCGGCATCATTGGCATCCCTGAGCAGAACCAGATCAGGCACACGCCTTAAAATTGCCCGTGTTGCTTCCGCGATGCTTGGTTTAATCCGATTGATATTGGTAATTTGATAATGTTCTGCTAATTGTTTAACCACAGCCTGACTTCGCTGTCTTTGTAATTGCTGTTGAGCGCTTGTCCAAACGGCATTTTTTTCTGACGGAAGTTCACGGCGTATCTGATTGATTTGTTTAATAAATGACTGTGACATATCAAAAGCTTTTAAATGATTATATTCAACACAGCCATGCCACTGACCGAGATTGCTTTCCTCAATCTCGTTGAATTGCAAAGGCTCATTTTCGCAAATACTACGGGAAATTAATCCTGAAATGGTTGAGCCTAAAACACCTGATGGAATCAACCAATCCTCACCACTGGCTGCCAACCAAGCACATCCACCAATATCTGACAACACCACCAAGGGCAAAGGTCGATCAGCAAAACGGGGGTCATTGGCTAGACTCCGTTGCAATTCCTTTTGAATCGCGCCTTTTCCAGTCCAGCCATCTACAAATACTAAAGATTGATGGCCATGTTTGGCAATAATTGTTTCCAGAGCAGCAAAATCAATACCACGATCCCTGAGAATGCTGATGCCATAATGCACACAGTCACGTCCCATGTCCTGCAATGCATGATAAAGCAACACCCCTAATGGTACACCAGCCCGTACAAAACTGACCAGAACAATGGGTTCAGCAAACTCTGTTGAGAGTGTTTGTGCCAGTTGTTGCACCTCTTTCGCCAAACGTTGCTGTCCATACTGCATTGCTTGTTCAAATAGCTGCAAATGACGCTCCGTGGGTGCCTGCTCCTGACTGATCATTTGTGAATAATGTTTTTCACCTGATTGAATCAGGCGTTCCTTTTCCAAAGTGTCTGTTGGTTGAATCTGGATGCGATTTAACAGGAACGTCACTTGCCCAGCTTGATAACTTCCACTAAATCCCTGTGTTAAAATAAGTTCTGATGCTTTTTCTCTACTAATTTTTTGTTTACTGGTAATCGCCATAATATCCTTCTTGTTTGTACTGCTGCGTCAGATTGTGTTTTACCCAACGATTCAACTGGCTATGGTTTGGCATTCCCCACCAGTGACATAAATTCAAAAACTCAACATCCGACAAACTGTCGCCATAGCCTAAAATTGGGCGTTGTTGTGCGCTAAGTTGCTGCAAAAGAAATCTGGCCGCATTGGCCTTACTCACAGGCTGTGGAATCAGTGCCAGATTATTACCATTTAAATGGAAGTAAAAACCTGACAATAAATTCACATCAAGACTATTGAGCAACTGGGGCAAAAAATTCGGCGCATAAGGATTGTCATTTTCTGTATTTTGCTTTGCCACAACATACAAACCCAATCCCTGTTCTTCAACCACCCATGTCCGAATTGAACCAAAATGTCTGGAATGCTGCTGCACAGCTTCAATCAGGGCTTGCTGACGTGTCTGATAGGGTTGTAATGCCTGTTGCATCTGTCCATGCCATTCAGCATTGACACTAAGGTCCGCATTCAGCACCGTTCCACCATGAGAACAGACCGCCCCATACTGAAAGGGTAAATGAACTCGGGATAAAGCCTCGGCACAGCGTGCAGTCACTGGAATTACATGGGTACTATGCAATAACCACTGTACAAAATGCTGTTGTATCGGGTTCATATAGGCCAGAGCTTGTCCCTGCTTATCTGTGGTGACCATTTTAAAGTCAGCTTCAGGTGTAATGCGGCGATGGGTCTGGAACAACGTGTCATCCAGATCCACCAGCATTAAGGGTGTACGAATTTCACTCGAGTCAAATAAAAAATCAGTCATTTACAACACACAAGTTAAAATTTTGATGAGGATAGTCCACAGCACTGATCACTTCAGCATTTGGCAACGCTTCAAGCAGGCTTTTCGCGACTGAATGTGTTGCGGTTTCGACAGTAATCAAGACTCGGTCATAATCCTGTGGATTGATGTTGTAGACAAAATTCTGAATACCTAGCCCATAGTTATCCGAAAATGCCAGAGCAGACTGAATGGCATGTCCCACAGCAATCGGTGAACGGGTAATTGCACTGAACCTCACATCTGCGCCTTGCTGCTGCAAATACTCTGCCAACAGGAACGAAGACCAGACATATTCGCCACTGCCCAACACCAGAATACGTTCATCAGGTTGTACCGCCAACCGAATATGCGCACCACTGTCCTGAATGGGTAAACGCCCCCAGGTCGGCTGTGCTAAAGTATCAAACGCGCCAAAGGCGACTGTATCCACCTTTGGCATATTGATCTGGATTGGATGCTCAGCATCACGCCATTGCCATTTGCCTGTCATTAATGCTACAGACTGACAGTTTAGATCGGCAATATGAATGCCTGATGACCAATCTGCCAGCGTGGCGGTCACCACATGAGAAATTTGATTCAGCCCTGCCTGTTGTAAAGCATGGATTAAATTGACAAAGGTCTTGCCAGTTGATGCTTCATCATCTACCAGTACAATGCTTTTGCTGTTTAGAATCTGTTGTTGAAGCTCTGCATCAGGTGAACCATATAGCAACTGGTCTTGTGCATGGCTATGTTCTTCTAAAAAACGTGCCAGTAATGGCGCACCATGTACTGGATGGCGTGTTGTTGTCACATAAATCGCTTCAGGATAACGTTGCTGCAACACCTGATGAACGCCTGCGCCCAGCCCAACCGCTGTTTCCGCCATGCCAATAACCAACACAGGTTCAGGTAAATCATCAGGAACCAGCTCAGCCAGATCCGTAAAGGCATGGCGCATGATGCTGGGACTGACGGGAATATGCCGCCCCAATACTTTCGATACAAATAAAAATGCACGCTTTGGATTAATGCGTTCGGCAAAACCCAATAAATCCTGCCATTTCCAGTGGCTATTGTCATTGGGTTGTAAGCTTAATACTCCCCTCTGTAATTCAATCTCAATCATATATATCTTAAATCTAACTTAAAAATTATATTTATACCGTTCTTTATACCACACAAACACTTTGGCTAATATGTCGAACCATGACAGTATTTTCAATTTTTTCAGGCTGATAATCCAATCCGAATGTTTCTGCAATAGCAGCGTGGACCAGATTGACACCACTATAAAATGTGTGCCCTATTCCACCCGAAGGGCGAGGATTAACTTCCAAAATAAATAATTGCCCATGATCATTATAACGAGCCTGCATATTCACCAAACCATCACAACCAAACAATTCAGCAACCTGTCTGGCCAGTTCAATGGCCTCATCTTCGAGTTTCAGTTGCTGATAGCCACCGCGCTGTTTACAACGAACAACCGCACATCGGACTTGCCCATGCACACAAAACATATCCACTGAACATTCCTGACCCGATAAAAATGGCATCACCAAATAGGCAGGCGGATTCGGCGAGTGTCGATAACTTTCAATAAATGTTTGTGGATGTGCCCTAAAATTCTGACTATTGGCAAACATATCAAATGATGTCGCCTTTGTATCCAGATGCCAAAAACCTGATGCAAATACACCTGTCACAGGCTTTACACATACTTCACCTTTCTTCGACCAACTTTCATAGGCGGCTTGCAACTCTTCAGCATCATATACAGTGGTGGCAGGGACAACCGCAATCTGATGGTGTAAACAGGTTTGGGTAAATACTGATTTATCATGTAATTGGGCAATCTGCTCCATGTGATCGCAGCCAGCCATAATCCGAATACCCAAAGCCTCAAAACGGTGTTTCTGTTCCAGATAAATTCGCCCAAAACGCCCTGCAATAATTAGTTTTACCTTTAGGCGCTGTGCCTGTTGTAGCACCCACTCCACGCGCTCAGCAACGGCAGGCTCCTGTAACGCAATATCTGCAACAGATGTGATTTCAGGCCGCCACTCGGGATGGGAGGCCACCACATGAATAGGCAGATTAAAAGGTGTATGTTTTGCTGCCAAAATTAAATCTCGCTGACAGGAATGGGCTTGGGTAAACCAGATTCCAATAGAGTTTTCAGCGATATTCATTTCTGTATTTGTTCCCGTCACTTCTAAAGCTGCATTCATTCACATTCCACCATTTGTACCACCACTAAACGTCCGCCATCCTGACGTGACAATAAAATCTGCTTGCCATCGGTCAATTCAATTTTTCCACCTATCGGAATAATCTCTTTGCTTGCTACGTCCATCAGTTCAGGTAAATTCTCATTGACCAGCCACCATTGCTGTTGATGGAAAATAAAATAACCCACCCGTTTGGTTTGCTCTACACTTAAACGTTCATTTGGCGCAATCAAGTTATTGGCATGCCATTGATAGATTGACTGGCCTGTCCAGACCATCAAACGGTGATTATCAGGTCTAAAGCTCCCCTCCCTGCGTGCCGAATATAGGTTTAACACAGGCAATTTGCCGTGAAATGCCGTGCCACAAAATGGGCATACAGGCTTGGTGCTGTTGTCAAATACATACCATTTTTGACCACAATCTGGATTTAGGCAGGGCTGCATTAAATCAACCGTTTTCACCAATGCCGTTTCCCAGTCATTGGCAGAGGGCCGTTGCTGCGGTTGATGCAGACCTGTAACAAAACTCTGTAGAAAGAGTTCCTTTAAATATGGCCCTGTCACTGTAAATGGAATTTTTTCGGGGTCTGCCCACGGTAATGCACTCGGACGAACCTGCGCCACTTTAACCCGATTACTTGCATCCGATGGGTGTTCAATAAATAATGCATTTTCACCCATTGCCAGATTTTCATCTTTTTGTGGGTCATTGACATCATGTACTTTGCCACCACGTAATGGATGGCGATAGAGCAAATACATATAAATCAGCACAGCCAAAGCATGACGATCCGTCATGATATTGGGCAAATGCCGTTGGGGATCACCTTTTTTAAGATGGTTGGTCATCACCACTTCAGGCGCAATAAAATCTGGTGTTCCCACCACATCAGGCGGATATTTGCCTGGAACAACCAAACCATCAACATCAATGACGCAAGCACGCCCCATGACAGGATCAATCAAGATATTTTTATAGGACAAATCGGAGTGGGCCAAACCAGCCGCATGCATACGGCGCACTGCACGCGCAATTAAAATACAAATCTTGAGATAGTTCAGCCATGTGCCTTTTTCCCGTTCATCCAGAAAGCGGTTCTGGTTATTGGCACTCGCAAACCATTTTCCCTCTTTTTCTTTCCCTTTAATCCCCAAAAAATCATTATTTTTAGAACCAAACTCAAAGAAAAATGGCTTTTGATAAGTAGGTGCTGTAATCCCAAGCAAACCATTGTATTCCAACAAACCATCAGGCCAGCAAAATACATTTTTCCAGTAATCACCACCCGCACCGTTAAAAATACCTTGCCATTTATTGCCCACAATTTCTTTTAACCGATCTTTCTGCCGTTCCAGTTCAGCCTGAGACTGATAAAAATGGTTTTTTTCCTTGCTAAAAAAACACACCACATAAGATTTATCAGGAGAAAAATATACATCTTTCATGGCACCCGAACCGATCACTTCATCAATAAATGCAATTGGACGGCCATCGAGCGTTTGACATTGAATGACTTTACTCATGTTCTTCTCCGTTTATTTCGACAGGCTCAGTCACCATAGATGAGTCATGGATTGAGCTTGTCGAAACCGTCCATAAAATTGCCAGAGTTCGATCATCATGGTGTCCTGCACTAAAGAATGCCGACCATTCCAATAAGGCCTGTTCAGGTTGTTCCTGTTGTAAGTGTGGTTCAATTTCTTGCCAAAGTGCCTGCCATTTTTGTTGATTTTCCAGCCCTGCATCTGTTTCAAAACGCGGATCAGAAATCCCATCGGTCATGAGAATTACTGCCTGAGCGTCATCAAAATAGCCAATATGGACTCGCTGTTTAAAATCTCGTACCAAACAACCATAATCTAAAAAGCGGGTTTGTCCTGCAAATTCCCCCCCATCAGGTTTACCCATTAACCGCACGCGGTCTTTACCATAAACTGCAATCGCTCCATCACCGACCCAAAAACTACTTATAAAGGTTTTATTGTCTTGTTGCCGTACCACTGCAAACAATAATGTTGTAGCAAACAATTTAGAGGCAACGCCTTGTCGAGTGGCTTCATGTTCAATTTGTTCAATGGCTTGTGTTGCGGCTGAATAAAACGCATCACTAAATTGATTGCCTAACTGATGCGCTGCATTTTTGGTTTCAGGATCATCATTAGCTCCGACTTGCCACTGTGCCAGCAATCGGTCAGATTCACCTGATTGTTTTTGCATGAAAGCTTTTAAATACTCACCAACAGTATTCACCGCAACCCTCGACCCCTCACGGGAAAATTCGGCACTTCCTGCACCATCTGCCACAACCAATACCGACCAATTACTATCCGCGACCTGAGCAACAAAAAAATCATCATCACGGAATGTTCCTGCATGTTCATGTGAACGTCCTCGCTGACTACACGCAGCAATATTAAAATCTGCCGCCTGAATCAATTGACAATGATTATTTGCTTTCCAATACATCGCATTTGGATCAGGCTCATTCACCTGCCATAAACTACGCGGGTCAGCCGTGACAATAAATGTGACTTCCCCTGACAACCATCCTGCCTGCTCATTTGCGGTTTTATATTGAAAAATGAGTTTAAATTCACCTGCCTGTGTGGGTATGCCTGAAAGTTGCTGTGTCACTGCATCAAAACAGATACCCAGATTTTCAGGAATCCTGACACTTTCATGATGAATCTGTACATCCTGTTTCACGGGATGTTGCATTTGAATGCTGGCTTGATAGTCCTGTCCCACTCTAGCGTTGGGAATCTGAAAATGAGGCATTTTTTTCACCGTTTTTACCCCAGTTTGCAGGGATGTTGAGGCATTGTCTGGAATAGGGCTGGATTGTTTTTCAATGATTGGAGTCGTTACGGCCAACGGTAAATGTGTAGGCACAACCGAATTAGATTCAGATAAATCTGTCATTTCGGATAATATGGATTGATTGTCATTATTTGGTGGTGTCAAAGGTTGTTTCTGTTCTGATTCAAGGTGCACAGATTCTGCTTGAGCAGTATCAGGCTGTGGATAAAAGCCCAGAGGTTCTACAGCATTCTTTGACACCCCATGCTTTTCACATGGGCTATTTTGCACAGGCGCATAAATCGGCAAACGTCCCTGTTGCAATATTTGTTGTAATAAACATCCCTGAAAGTCTGGCAACTGCTCCAGTTGAAAACCCACCGCATCATAAAACTGTTCTGCCAGATCATGATAGGCATTGTAAAGACGCTTATTTTGTAGACATTGCTGCCACCATTCCTGATTTTGCATCTCAGTTAATGACTGGCTTTTATGATTTAAAAGTTGTGCTAATGTATCAGCAAGGGCCTGTTTTAATTCTGGTGTTAATGGCTGAAGCATAAATAAAAAATTCCTTTTTAGCCTTAAGACGAATACCCTAGCCTCGACCACGCTGCACATCAAACCCATCCGAACCGCCATAGCCAAAACTCACCTGACGGCGGCACCACGGACAACTGACTTCTTCACTAAAACCGTCATAACACATCAATTGACCACAGCCACACATGGCAAATGCCGTTTCTGCCAAACAATGTGGGCACTCAGGTGCGCCTTCAAGCAAAGTGGTATTGATTTGCTGTTGGTGCTGGCTTTGATCTGACCATGTAAAATAATCCTCATCAATTTTGCAGCACTCTTTCAGTTGGTAGTGATACAAATTGAGGTTAATATCTAAGTCTTTAGGGGCCTGATACTGAATTTCACGTTCAAATTTCATCAAATAAGGGCGATTTAACTTTCCACAACGCCCAACAAAAGTTGCACACTGCTCATCCAGCAAAGTTCGTGGCTGAACATCTTTAATCAGCCGCATATAGCGTTCATCCAAAGGCGGTAGATGTTGCTGCTGTTCACCATCCCCCACACTTTTACTTTGTGCAACGACTGAGGCACTGATCCATTGGAAAAACCTTTGGAAATCCTTTTCATTCAACTCATCAAAGGCTATGCAGTGTTCTGTCAGTTGCTTTAGGGTGTGATAATCGACATTTTTCCCCATTCCCAGTGCAATCAGTGTACAACGGCGAGCATACTTTTTTTGCCAGCGATAAATGGCATCCTTGCATTCATCGGTTGGTCGCCCATCTGTAAATAAATATACGACTGGCTTCCAGTCACCTTTGGTTTCCGTTGTCGTCTTGATCAAATGACGATCAAACTCATTCATTAAATGTTCCAATGCCTTGCCTAAATGTGTACCACCACCTAAAGGTAATTTCACTGGATAATAAGCAAACACTTCCACCAAAGGCACAAGGGTTCGGACAATTCCTGCAAAGGCAATCACTGATACATATACCGTTTCCAGCGCATAAGGGTCTTTGCGTAATTGCTGCATGATAAGCTGGATACCCTGCTGCATCTGCTCAATATTTTTCCCCACCATGGATTCAGAACAATCCAACACAAAAAAAACAGGTAAACGGCGCATCTAACTGAATATCCTTAATAATGTTATTTATAAAACCAGTTGCACTTCAGGCGGTGGTGGTGGCAATGAAATCGAGCTTGAAATGCCTGCACTGCTGCTGCCTGCCACTACACTTGCCGATACCCATTTGAAGAATCCTGAAAATGACGCAGCATCCATGGTATCCAATACCACAACCTTATCTGTCAGTTGCAATAAATGTTCAGTTTTGGCTTTGGGCCCTGCCGCACAGGCAACAATACTGGCAAAGTTTAATTGCTGAATCACAGGAACGGCTTGCTGATATGCATACACATCTGAGGGTGAGCCATCTGTCATGACAAATAATAAAGGTCTCCAGTCCCCTTTAATCTCATCGCTACTTTTTTGAATTTGCTGGCTCACTTGTTCTGCCAACAACTCCAGAGCAGCGCCCATAAAGGTTGCCCCTGCACTTGGCACATCAATATTGCTCAATTGAACCTGATCGAGTGGGGTCAGTGACAAATAGACCTTTGCCTCTAAATCAAAGGTAATAATACTTAAATGCACACTTTCCAGTGCATAAGGGTCTTGCCGTAATGCACTAAGCATCGACTGTAATCCAACATTCACAGAATGAATTGGCTCTCCTCGCATTGACCCCGAAGTATCCAATAAAATATAAACAGGCAAACGGCGCATTGTGTAAAAACCCTTATACAAATCATCAATTAAGCGTATTGTTTCAACCATTCCACAAATGAGTCAGAACTTGATGGCTGCCCGACTGCATTAAACTTCCAGCCTGTAGGCTCCCGAACCAGCTCGGCAAAGAGCAACGAACGTTGCTGGTCATATTGTCCCGTACCTGACAAATCGAAACGCACCATCTCTTTGCCTGTGGTATCCACCGCCCGAATAAAGGCATTTTTAACCTGACCAAAATGTTGCTGATTGCTGGCCCCATTATAGATTTGCACCACAAACACCACTTTATGGTATTGCTGCCCCAGATCATTCAGTTTAACCACAATCTGCTCATCATCCCCATCCCCAGCACCAGTGCGGTTGTCACCTGTCAACCAAATATGTCCTGATGAATGACGCTGATTGTTAAAAAAAACTACATCACCATTCTGCAAAGTCACATTGCCTTGAGTATCACGCCCTAAATTATTGACCTTACCATTTTGCCCCACTAAAAAAGCAACGACATCAAGATCATAATCGGCATCTTTTCCGCCAAACAAGCCTCCCAGAAAGCCTTTTTTCTGCTCCTGAATATCCCACCCCAAGCCAATCGTCACCTGTGACAGATTATTTTCCGTTTTTTTTAGACTAATGCCCTGACCTTTTCCTAAACTTACAGCCATTTTTATCTCCTTTTGATTTTAATGTTTGTTTTATAATACGATATTGACTTCGGGTGGTGGCGGTGGCAAATCACCCAAGCCTTTCACTTCTTTTTGGGCTGCATCTACTTTCTGACTACCTGTGGAAATACTTGCAGACACCCATTTGAAGAATGCCTTGATTGTGTTGGAATCTGCGGTTGCCAACTCAACAACCACTTCCGTGATTTGTTTTAAAATGGATGTATCTGCCCCATGCCCTGCGGCACATGCCACAATCACGCCTGTTTTGACTTGTTGTAAACGTTGCAAACCTTTGCGCCAGTCATCAGTGGGTACGCCATCAGTCATTATAAAAATAAGCGGCTTCCAATCCCCTTTAATTTCAGCCGTTGTTTTCACCACCTCCTGTTCAATCTTCTCAGCCAACAAGGCTAAGGCCTCGCCTAAAGCAGTAGTTCCTGTTACCTGCAAATCAGGTGCTTGAAATGCAGCCAATTCAGTTAAAGGAACCAGTTGTTTAGCGTGGCTATCAAAAGCTATTAAAGAAAGATAAGCTGTTTCCAGCGCATAGGGGTCTTGACGCAAGGTTGAAAGTAAAATTTGCATCCCATTCTTGACCGCTTCAATCGGCTCTCCATGCATCGACCCTGATGTGTCCAATAATAAATAAACAGGTAAACGGCGCATTATTATTTTTCCTTATTTTCAGTGTATTATTCACTTTCTTTTTTAACATAATTTTTTTGGTTGTACTATGCACCAGCACTTAATTACTTATAATAAATAGACAATTCTGTATTTTTAATAAGTATTCGCAACAAGCCGTTAGATAGAAACTACAAGCCAAATATCAAATTTAGGGGGACTCAAGCATCAGGACTTGAGTTGAATATTCTGTAACTCACCATCAAAGGTTTCAATTAAACTTTTAATGGTGAGTTCCTGCTGTAACAACTCAACAGCCCGATGAAACGCCTTTTCCTTACGCATGACCTGCATGGTAAAAGGTGTTATCGAATCAATATCTTGATATTGCACATTAAACTGCGTATTCGGCCACTGTGATTTAAGTGCCTCTTCCAATGCCTGCCTTAATTGTGACAACATGCCCTCATATTTCTGCGGAATATGAAACACAGATGAACCATTAATATGCCCCTGCATAATGCCATGCTGTGCCAACTCCTGAACGGCTGGCGAAAGTTCACTATTTCTAAACCAATATTCCCATTTATCCAGATTCCACTCACCCTCCAAAACCTGTTCACGAAGTTTAAGAATATCTTGAGGCATGAGATTGGCTTGGTCTGCCAAATGCATCGTTTCAACCTGTTGAACTACATCAACCACAGGCATGGCAAATTGGTTTTCAATTTGCTGTTCCGTAGCAATAAATGTTTCTTCAAACAATTCAGGTTCAGCCTTAACGTTTAGCTCAGGTGCTTGATTGATGATTTGTGTAACTTCAGTTTGTTCTTCTACGGGAAAAATCAATACCTCATCTGATTCTGTAAATTCACTGGAATGAGCATTTTGCTGATGGATAGCTGAATGATCCAACCCAATCAGTTGCCCATCCGCTGCATCAAAAACCATAACATTTTCATTCTGAATGATGCGTTCAGGTTCAGGTTCAGGTTCAGGTTCAGGTTCAGGTTCAGGTTCAGGTTCAGG
>CAZKJI010000002.1:51115-54895 GCA_964553005.1 uncultured Acinetobacter sp.
AAGGGCGCAGGGTAAACTGCAAACAACGGGAAATTACCGTGATGGGCAACTTCTGCGGATCGGTGGTTGCAAACAAAAACTTTACATGCTCTGGCGGTTCTTCCAGCGTTTTTAACAAGGCATTAAATGAATGCGTTGAAAGCATGTGTACTTCATCAATCAGGTAGACCTTAAAACGTCCCTGTGTTGGTGCATAAGGCACATTGTCCAGTAACTCACGGGTATCCTCTACCTTGGTACGTGAAGCGGCATCAATCTCGATTAAATCAATGAAACGCCCTTCATTCACGGCCTTACAGGTGGCACAAACTTCACATGGGGTTGAGGTCACACCTGTTTCACAGTTCAGGCATTTGGCTAAAATACGGGCAATTGTGGTTTTACCCACACCACGCGTCCCTGTAAATAAATAAGCATGATGCAATCTTCCGCGCTCCAATGCGCTGGTCAACGCACGGGAAACATGATTCTGCCCCACTAACTCATTAAAATTACGAGGACGGTATTTTCTTGCCAATACTTGATACATGGATACTCCTTATAGCCGCTTTAGCATACTGTGTTTTTAAGAAGCTGTGAATGAATCCCGAACTGATTGATCAAAATTAGGGTTTGTTGGCTGTGATACAAGACTTGCACCGCCTTTCAACTCAAGGGACAATACAGGTTATTGATTTATTTTTCGGTTGCTTCATCATGTCACAACCTTTAACGGTATTGGGCGGTATCACCGCAGAACAATTTTTAACTGAATACTGGCAGAAAAAACCACTGCTTGTACGTAACGCAATGCCCGAAATTGTTGGGCTGATTGAACCTGATGATGTCAGGGAACTAGCATTGGAAGAGCACGTCAGCGCACGTTTGATTCGTCAAAAAAACAAGAACCCGAATGAATGGCATGTTAAATCCTCGCCGTTAACCAAAGGTGATTTTCAAAAATTGCCAATTTTATGGACAATTTTAGTACAAGCGATTGATCACTATTCCTTTGATATTTCAGAACTGTGGAAAAAATTTCCTTTTATTCCCCAATGGCGGCGTGATGACATTATGGTGTCCTACGCACCTAAAGGAGGATCAGTGGGCAAACACTTCGACTTTTATGATGTGTTTCTGGTGCAAGGACATGGTCATCGCCGTTGGCAGTTGGGTCAAATGTGTGACGAATCAACCGAGTTTGTGCCAGATCAACCCTTAAAATTATTGCCTGAAATGGATGTTCATTTTGATGAAGTTCTTGCGCCAGGCGACTTGCTCTATGTACCACCTGGACTTTCCCATTATGGTGTTGCGGAAGATGAATGCCTGACCTTTTCGTTTGGTTTCCGTATGCCTAACCTTGCACACATGATGGATCGGATCAGTGACCAGTTTGCAGAAAATAGCTTACTGAAAAATCCCTTGCTGGATATTCCCCGCCAGCAGCCCACAGCAATTGGCGAAATCAACCATACCGAATTTAGCTATTTAAAAAACCAGTTACTCGATTATCTCTGTCAGGCGCCTGAATTTGATGCTGCAATTATGGCATATATGAGCGAAGTCAAATATCCAGACAATATTCCTGAACCAGAAGAAATTGAGGCAAATGAGCTAATTGAAATCATAGGTACAGGCTATAAACTGATGCTGGAACTAGCCATGAAACTACTTTACAGACAGCACAATGGAGTATTGGAGTTTTGGGCAAATGGCGAACCTGTTTGTGTTTCCGAAGCATTTGAGAAACAATTGCAGCAACTAGCCAATGGTGAAAGCCTGATATTTGATGAACAGTTGAATCATACTGAAATACTGGAAGATATCGCCCAGTTGCTGAATGATGGCATTTTAATGCTGTTACCCCCAAATTAAATAGACAAATCCCAGCTATTACTATTCAATAGGCCTCTTGCGAAATTCGGGTTTCGCAAGAGCTCTCATAAATAACCAACAATGAGGCCTGTAAAATATCAAAAACCCTTAGCTTATATAATCAATCTAAAAGCGATGGATTTAATCACCTGTCATAATAAAACATGCAGACAAATGAATGGTCAAAAGATGACATCAAGGATTTAACGCTCTAGAACGATGCTAAATCTTTCAACTGCTGAATCTCGCCTATAGTTAAAAACTGAACAGAAATATATTAATCAGTAAATTCCAAAATGCTCATCAAATGCTGTGTTGTTTCCAGACCTGTTTTTTATGAATTTAAAAATACAAATAATGTTAAATTATCCATTAAACAGATAAAGACATGCTTAAATATTCCATCCATACTCCCAACAAAATCAAAACTTTAATAAAAAATTTTCCAGTCTGATCACTGCACTACCACACAAATAAGTTAAATCATTGTCTAATATGATAAACATCAGTCACTTAGATAATTCTAAAAACTGACTTTTATCTTTTTCACAAGCACTACCCACAAATGAAATCAATTATCAAATGATAAAATTATATGATTATTTTGCTTAAATATTTCATTGTTATGTCAGAATTTTTACAAACATAAATGCTCTATCTATTATAGTTGCTATTTCATTTACAACAGTAGATAAATTGAATATTTTAATTAATCCTATAGATTCATGTTTTTATTTTTAACATATATTCAGGAAATTAAAACCAGAAAATCAGTTAAATAAATAATGTTATTTTTCCTATGCTATTTTTAAAATACCATGTAAAATCGCTGCCAAAATTGCATAACGGGATGCAAACAATGCTCTAATGACAATGAGCAAACTTGAGGTTTTGTATGTCAAAAAAAGAAGATATTATTATCACTGCACTAAGACTTTTTAATTCGGATAGCTATAACTCTGTTGGGGTTGATCGAATCATCAGTGAGTCTGGCGTAGCCAAGATGACTTTTTATAAATATTTTCCGTCTAAGGAAAAGCTTATTGAAGAATGTCTACTTCAGCATAATACAGACCTGCAAACATCATTAAATGCAGCCCTAGCCGAATGTGATCCAACCAATCATCTGGAGCAAATCAGGGCAATTTTTAAATGGTACGATTCGTGGTTCCATAGTGAAGACTTCAATGGTTGCATGTTCCAGAAAGCGCTGGCAGAAGTGATCAAAATCTATCCATCTATCTTAAAGCCTGCGACACAGTATAAAGTCTGGTTGACGGCACTGATCCAAAACCTGTTATCTAATCTTGATATTCACAACCCTACCCATCTTGCCACATTCATTGTCAGTATTCTGGATGGCATGACCATTCAGGCACATATCAACAAGAACTCAGTGCAAATAGATGAATATTGGTCGCGTGTTGAGCATTTGATCAATTTTGAAAAAACAATTGGCTGAACCACTAAGTCTTCCTTATTTCCTATAACGGAAATGGGGAATATAAAGTTAGTGGCAATAAAAAAACTAAAAATCAATCTGCTCGTGCTGCTTTAGCCAATTTAAATGAATACCAGTATGTGGCAATAGTAGATTCCCTAAGAGGTTTTGCTGAAGAGGCCTATCAAGAATACTTAAAATCAAATAAGGCCAAAAAGTAAAATTTGGTTGTTTTGGCAACAATTTTAAGTAGCTTATTTTTATGCAACCGAATGAAGTGATGGCAATTATGCCATCACTCGTTCCATAACCTGATATTCTATTGTTTAGTAAAATTAAATAGTATGTTTTACTCATACTCTTTAAATTAGAAAAAATACTTAAAAAATAAATGAAACAAAAGCTAAATTGATATATTTCTCTTTTTTTAGGGTCTGTTGAGAATTACCGAGAGTTAATTAAACTCGCGCACAATTGAATCA
>CAZKJI010000003.1:0-49130 GCA_964553005.1 uncultured Acinetobacter sp.
CTTTTAGAGCAAGTTTATCAAAAGTTAACATTAATCAGTGATTCTTTAAATAAATAATAAATTTGCTGTGTTTTTGAACGATTGGATAAGTCTTATTCTCTTTGTAATTGAATTTTTACAACAATACAATGTTTTGAATCTTGACCAAGATACTCAACTAATGCTAACAGTAGATTATGAAGTCAAGAGTTTTGTAGGCAGAGATGAAATGGCAATTACAGAAGCTCTGGCGGACCAAGTTAATAATTCGCTTTTTCATTAAAAGAGAAGTCTTTTTTTGATGGAGCCCAAGATATAAGGGGGTTACATGCTCAGTCGTCAATTGGAAGTATCGTTACGTTTGGCTGTTAGCATGGCTCGTCAAAAGAGACATGAGTTTCTGACAGTTGAACACTTGTTGCTTGCCTTGCTTGATAATGATTCAGCCGTAAATGCGTTAAAGGCATGTGGCGCTGAGATCGTTACCTTGCGTAAGGAGTTAGAGGAATATGTAGAGCAACATACCCCGAAACTTGGTGACAACAGTGAACAGGCGCCTCATCCGACGGAGAGTTTTGATCGAATTCTGCAACGTGCTATTTTCCACGTTCAATCCAGTGGTGGAGACCGTACGGTTGAAGGTGCAGATGTTTTGGTTGCGATGTACTCAGAGCGAGACTCTTTTGCAGTTTATTTGCTTAAACGCCATCAAATCAATCGTTTGACCTTAACTCAATACCTTTCTCATGGTACACGTAAAGATGACATTCAGGTTGAGGAAGAAGTTGAGGATATTGAGGGTGAAAATGCAGCTTCTGCCAATGCAGGCCCATTAGAGCAATATACGCTTAATTTAAATATCGAAGCGCAAAAGGGTAAAACTGATCCCTTGATTGGACGTGAAAAAGAAATTGAGCGTGCAGCACAAATCCTATGTCGCCGCCGTAAAAATAATCCACTGTTGGTGGGTGATCCTGGGGTGGGTAAAACCTCAATTGCGGAAGGTCTAGCATGGTTAATTGTCAATGGTAAGGCACCGAAACCACTTGCCAATGCCGAAGTTTATAGTCTGGATATTGGCGCTTTGGTTGCAGGAACAAAGTATCGTGGTGACTTTGAAAAGCGTTTAAAACAGTTGCTTAATGCATTGAAAAAGAATCCAAATGCAATTCTATTCATTGACGAGATTCATATGATCATTGGTGCTGGTTCAAGCATGGGCAGTACTATGGATGCATCAAACCTGATTAAACCTGCATTGGCAAATGGAACTTTACGTTGCATTGGATCAACCACATTTCAGGAATATCGTCAGGTCTTTGAAAAGGATCATGCATTATCACGCCGTTTCCAAAAGATTGACGTGAATGAACCAAGTGTGAATGAAACCATTGATATTTTGCGTGGATTAAAATCTAAATTTGAAGATTTCCACCATGTTGAATATGACGATAAAGCTTTAGTGGCTGCGGTTGAGCTTTCTTCCAAGTTTATTCATGATCGTTTCTTGCCAGATAAGGCAATTGATGTGATTGATGAGGCAGGTGCCCAACGCCGCCTAAAAGCTGAAGTCGATGGCTCAATAATTTCTGTAGAAAATATTGAAGATATTGTGTCCAAGATCGCCCGTATTCCACCGAAAACCGTGTCGAAAGATGACAAGACTGTACTTGAGAATTTAGAGCGTGACCTAAAACGTGTTGTGTTTGGTCAGGATGAAGCGATTACAGCACTTGCATCAGCGATCAAATTATCTCGTGCAGGCTTGAAAGCACCAGATAAACCAGTGGGAAGTTTTGTCTTTGCAGGTCCAACAGGTGTGGGTAAAACCGAGGTTACGAAACAACTTGCGAAATTGCTCGGTGTAGAGTTGGTTCGTTTTGATATGTCTGAATATATGGAGCGCCATGCAGTTTCTCGCTTGATCGGTGCGCCTCCAGGCTATGTTGGATATGATCAAGGTGGTTTGCTGACAGATGCGATTCATAAAAATCCGCATTGTGTACTCTTGCTTGATGAGATTGAAAAAGCACATCCAGATGTATTCAACTTGTTGTTACAAGTCATGGATCATGGTGCTTTAACAGATAACAATGGCCGTAAGTCTGATTTTAGAAATGTGATCATTGTTCTTACGACCAACATCGGTGCAGAAAGTATTGTTCGCGCAAGTATTGGTTTCACTGAACAAGATCATAGTACAGACAATCAGGATGCAATGAAACGTGCATTCTCGCCAGAATTCCGTAACCGTTTGGATGGTGTTATTCAATTTAAAGCACTTCCGACTACGATTATCGATTCAGTTGTAGATAAATTTTTGACTGAGTTGCAAGCGCAGCTTGATGAGAAACAAGTGGTACTTGATGTTGATCAAAGCGCTCGTGATTGGTTGTCAGCTAATGGTTATGACCGTCTGATGGGTGCTCGTCCAATGCAACGTCTGATTCAAGAGCATTTGAAAAAGCCACTTGCTGAGATGATTTTATTTGGTGAGCTTGCAGAGCATGGTGGTAACGTTGCGGTTTCTGTGAAAACAGAAAATGGCAAAGACATTGGTTTAAAATTGGAAGTATTTGAAGATCATATTAACCCGAGTGCTGAACCTGCTTAATGTTTGAACTCTCTTTCTCTATAACCCAAGTACTTAAAGTATTTGGGTTATTTTTCGTCACAGCAATCGCTGAAATCTTAGGTTGTTATTTTCCTTATTTAATTTTGAATCAAGGAAAGTCGCATTGGTTATGGGTTCCTACGGCGTTAAGCTTAGCCGTCTTTGTTTGGTTACTGGCTTTGCATCCTGCGGCATCAGGTCGTATTTATGCAGCCTATGGCGGGATTTATATTTTTACTGCCCTAATGTGGTTACGTTATGTTGATCAGGTGTTATTAACTCGATGGGATATATTAGGAGGAATGATTGTTTTGTGTGGTGCAAGCTTAATTATTTTACAACCACAAGGTTTGGTACGTTAAATGCTACAAAATATTTTTCAAAAACACTTGTCAAATGCTGAAATAGTGCGTAATTTAAGTGTTAGGAACAGTTTTTTAGATATTTGAAATAAACATGTTAAAGCATACTGTAAACACAAACGCATACTTTTATTTTTGGCAATATATGTAGTTGCCTGATGCGTTTCGGGCAGCAAAAAAGGGTTGCCCAACCAGTTAATACCTGATCTGCAACACCGATCAGGTTTTTTTATGCTTTAACAATCATGATTTTAGGAGAAATACCATGTATACATTTAACTATTCATATTTTAGCAAGATTTCTTGGTTTTACTTTGCAAAAAAATCAACATCACTTAGATCACACTTGCTCAAATAAATGATGGGACTGAACAACAGTCCAAAGGAAATCAATAATGAATGCTTTAAATACTGCTTTGACACAACCACACACTCATTCAAAAGAATCAATACTTAGCTTGCCATCACAACTCAAAGCACAGTATCCCTTGTCTGCAACTTTAGCGCAGCAAATTTCAAACCATCGTCAAACCATTCAGAATATTTTATCAGGTCAGGATCATCGCTTAATGGTGATTACGGGTCCTTGTTCGATTCATGATCCTCTCGCGGTACTCGAATATGCTGATCGCCTCCAACAACTACAAGAACAAGTAAAAGATCAAATATTCTTGGTGATGCGTGCATATATTGAAAAGCCGCGTACTACCGTGGGCTGGAAAGGTTTTTTATATGATCCAAATCTGGATGATTCCTCAGATTTACAATTGGGTTTAGAGAAGTCTCGTGCGCTTTATTTGCAACTGATTGAAAAAGGCTTACCGATTGCCAGCGAAATTTTAAGCCCAATGGCAACAGGTTATTTTGATGATTTACTGGCTTGGGGTGCAATTGGTGCACGTACCAGTGAATCACAGATTCATCGTGAAATTTCCAGCCATATGCCGTACAGTATCGGCTTCAAAAATGGTACAGATGGTTCAATCCAAATTGCTTTGGATGCGATTCAGTCTGCACTGCATGGTCATCAATTCTTAGGTATGACCCAACAAGGTTTACCTGCAATTTTGCATAGCAATGGAAATCCTTTACCACATTTGATTTTACGTGGTTCAAATCATGGAACTAATTATGATTTAGCTTCGATCCAAGCCATGCATTTCAAACATAAGCAATTACCGGCACTGGTGATTGATTGTAGTCATGGCAATAGTGGCAAAGACCCATTACAACAACCGAATGTTTTAAAGCAAATCATTGCAGAACGTACTGAGTCGAAAGTTCGTGGTGTGATGATTGAAAGCCACTTGGTTGATGGAAATCAAAAGATTTCTTGCGATATGACATATGGGCAATCAGTAACCGATGGCTGTTTAGGCTGGGATAAAACAGCACAAGCTTTATTGGATATTGCTGAGCGGATGCGAAAGTAAAATTTATATAAAAAAGCCAATCATTGAGATTGGCTTTTTTATATCTATGTTGATTTAGGCAGCATGTTTAGATTGAGCATTAAGAAAATGCCCAATTTCTTGGCTGAATTTTCTTGGTTCTGTGATTAGAGGTGTGTGCCCTGAACGCTCAAAGTAAACGGCTGTTGCATTGCTTAATGAGTTCGCAATCAGTGTTTGTCCTGTTTCAGGGTAAAGCGTAGATTCACGACCAATAAAGAAGGTTGTTGGACAATCAACATGACTGATTGCTTCACGATAATCTTCATCGTGATTTAAATAGTTCTCTACATACCAAAGCAAGTAATCTAGGCGTTGAATTGGGAGTAAATACTTTTGTAAGAATGGGCGATGTAATGCGAGTTTGAAAATTTTAGGGCTGTAACTGTTGCTGCTTTGAAACTCAATGAATCCAGCCCATAAACTGACTAGCTTAAAACGTATTTCTTTGGGTAAATCTTCCAGTATTACAGCGTCTTTGTATTCCAATAATAAAGTTTGAATATCAAGGAGTAAGTTTTTAAATTGCAAATGTTTCTGACCAAATAACCCATACTGCCAAGTTTCATCGACCGAAATCTTTGGCGTTTGATCGATATGTAAATAGGCTTTGAGTTTTGACCCTAAATCAGCATGTTTCATACCATGCATGGCTGTGGTTGCACCCATTGAATAGCCAATCAGAATAAATTGGTCTAACTTGAGTTGCTTGATGAGAGTATTCACATCATTCCAGTGACTTGAGATTGCATCCATTTCAGGAATAGCACAATCTTTTGAACCACCAAAACCACGCCAATCTGGAATAATAAATTCGTATTTTTTGCGACTTGCAAATAAAAAAGGAAGCCATTGCCAACTTTGCATACCTAGTCCTGAAAGTACGAGTACAGGTTCACCTTCACCCACACGACGTACAAATAATTTTTCTTGGTCAGGCATGGTATAAAACGGCATTATTTTTCTCCTGCAAATTGTTTAAGTTGTGGAATGAGAATATTGAGCCATTTTACCCATTCACTTTCTTGCGTTATGCCTAATTCTAAAATCATTTTATGAATAAATAAGGTGCGATTCTCAGAGTTATTATTTTGAAAATCTTTATCATATATGGCTTGGTAAAGCTTTAATTTTTCTTGGTGAAGATTTAGATGTCGTTCTAACTCTGGCAATAACGCATGGCCGCCAATCTGAGCTTCTGCTCTTAATCTGACCATGAGGTCATCACGAAGTTGAGCAGGCTCGCTTTGTTGTTGAATCCATGCAGCAAGTTCTATTCTTCCAAGTTGTTCAACTTGATAAGTTTTTTTACGGCTATTTGCAGCTTGTTCTTCTAATGTAGAAATCCATCCTTTTTTCAGCATTCCATTGAGTTCGCGGTAAATTTGCTGATGAGTCGCGTTCCAAAAGAAGCCCATTGAACGGTCAAAACGACGAGCTAAATCAAAACCTGTACTTGGTTTCTCTAATAAGCTCGTCAATAAAACATGGGCAAGTGACATGATGATCCGTAATAAAAAATGACTCATCAGAATTATGCAATATGTTGCATAAAAATCAAATCTTGTTTATAACTTTATGCAACAAGTTGCATTAGCAAGCAGATTGCTAGCCAAAGGAGAAAACATGTCAGCTTATCCACATTTATTACAACCACTTGACTTGGGCTTTACCACATTAAAGAACCGTGTGCTTATGGGCTCTATGCATATTGGTTTAGAGGAAGCGCCTCAAGGCTATGAACGTATGGCTGCATTTTATGCGGAACGTGCCAAAGGTGGTGTAAGTCTGATTGTAACTGGCGGTGTTTCTCCAAATGATGATGGTGTTGTGTTTGCGCATGGTACAAAATTAGATACCATCGAAGAAGCAGAAAAACATAAAGTGATTACCCAAGCTGTGCATGAGGCTGGTGGAAAAATCGCAATGCAAATTTTGCATACAGGGCGCTATTCTTATCAAGCAAATAATGTTGCGCCATCAGCGATTCAAGCACCAATCAATCCGATTAAACCAAAAGCATTAAGTTCAGCAGAAGTTCAGCAAACGATTGATGATTTTGCAAACTGTGCCAAGCTTGCACAATATGCAGGTTATGATGGCGTTGAAATCATGGGCTCAGAGGGCTATCTGATCAATGAGTTTATTGCAGCGCGTACCAATCACCGTGATGATGAATGGGGCGGTAGCTACGAAAATCGTATTCGTTTTCCAATTGAGATTGTAAAGCGTACTCGCGCCACCGTTGGCGAGAACTTCATTATCATTTACCGTCTATCCATGCTGGACTTGGTTGAGGGTGGTTCAAGTCTTGAAGAAGTGATTCAGCTTGCCAAAGAAATTGAGAAAGCAGGTGCAACCATTATCAATACAGGCATTGGCTGGCATGAAGCCCGTATTCCAACCATTGCCACTAAAGTTCCTCGTGCCGCATTTACATGGGTAACTGAGAAACTTAAAGGTGAAGTATCTGTTCCATTGATTACTTCAAACCGTATTAATACCCCTGAAATGGCAGAGCATGTATTGGCATCTGGTCAAGCCGATATGATTTCGATGGCTCGTCCAATGCTAGCGGATTCAGAGTTTGTCCTTAAGGCAAGCGAAGGACGTAGTGATGAAATCAATACGTGTATTGGTTGTAACCAAGCATGCTTAGATCATATTTTCTCGATGAAAATTGCTACATGCTTAGTCAATCCACGCGCATGTTATGAAACTGAGCTGATTTTTAAAGAAACAAATACAATAAAAAATATTGCAGTAATTGGCGCAGGTCCAGCGGGTCTAAGTTTTGCAACATATGCAGCGAGTCGTGGCCATAAAGTTAAAGTGTTTGATTCAAATAATCAGATTGGTGGTCAGTTTAATATTGCGAAAACCATTCCTGGTAAAGAAGAGTTTTACGAAACTTTACGCTATTTCAAACGTCAGATTGAGTTACAGCCGAATATTGAGCTGGTACTCAATCATACAGTGACTTATGAAGAACTCAGCCAAACGAATTATGATGAGATTGTTGTTGCAACAGGGGTAACACCGCGTCAATTACAATTTGAAGGTATTGATCATCCAAAAGTATTGAGCTACATCCAAGTATTAAAAGAGCGTGTTCCAGTCGGTAAGCGTGTTGCGATTATTGGTGCTGGTGGTATTGGTTTTGATACAGCGGAATATTTAACCCATGAAGGTGATAGCGGTAGTTTGAACCCTGAAAAATTCTATGCGGAGTGGGGTATTGATACGAGCTATGCCCATGTAGGTGGTTTAAAGCAACCTGAGCTAGAGAAATCTGAACGTGAGATTTACTTATTACAACGTAAAACAGCAGCTGTTGGTGCTGGATTAGGTAAAACGACTGGTTGGATTCATCGTACAGGCTTAAAACATCGCGATGTGAAAATGATTGCTGGTGCGAGTTATGACAAAGTGGATGATCAAGGTTTACATATTACTGTAGATGGTCAGACCACAGTTTTAGACGTTGATAATGTTGTGATTTGTGCTGGTCAAGAATCGTATACAGCAATGTTCGATCAACTTAAAGCAGATGGTAAGAATGTTCACTTGATCGGTGGTGCGAAGGAAGCGGGTGAATTAGATGCTAAACGTGCGATTCGTCAAGGTGCTGAGTTAGCAGCAGTTCTATAAATAAAAGATGAGACATTTTCTATGTTAGGAGAATGTCTCAAACTTCATTAGCTTAGAATATAAGGAAATTACAATGACAATAGAAACAACTAAGCAAGCGTTAGAAAAATGGCATCAGATGATCAAAACAGGTGACCTTTCAAATTTAAATGAGTTATTAGCTGACGATGTGGTATTTCGTTCACCTGTTGCTTTTAAGCCTTATGAGGGAAAACATGTAGTTTTCTTCATTTTAACGAATGTGATTCAGGTGTTTGAAAACTTTACTTATCACCGTGAGTTCTACACTGAAGATGGTGAAAATGTCGTGTTGGAGTTCAGTGCTAATGTAAGTGGAAAATCACTTAAAGGTATTGATATGGTTCGTTTTAATGCACAGGGAAAAATCATTGATTTTGAAGTGATGATTCGCCCGATGAGTGGTTTGGCCGCATTGGCAGAAAAAATGGGTGCACGCTTCGCACAATATCAGCCAAACGCATCTCAGTAAAATAGCCTAAGCAATATTGAGATCATTAATATGTGGTTAAAACTTTCAACTTTTGCACTATTACCTGTAGTTGTAATACAAGGTTTGAAGGTTCGTAAAAACACACCACGACTTTTAGAAGCGAGTGGTGACCGTGATGGTCTTATTGGACAAGGACAGCCACTCTCTTTACTCATTTTAGGTGATTCGGCAGCAGCTGGGGTTGGTGTTGAGACCCAGCAAGATGCTTTATCTGGTGCGATTATTTCAGAATTAAAAAGAGAATATTTGTTGGACTGGAAATTGCATGCAAAAACTGGTGATACAACAAAACAAGTTTATCAAGCGATCCAGCAATTAGAACCCAAAAAATATGATGTCGTCGTCACTTCAGTTGGTGTCAATGATGTGACTAAATTAATTTCTGCTAAAACTTGGATAAAACAACAAAAACAATTATTTACTCAAATACAAAATCATTTTCAGCCAAAATTGATTATTGTGTCTGGAGTCCCGCCAATGCAGCATTTTCCTGCATTACCCAATCCATTAGCATGGTTATTTGGACAATATGCAGAACAAATGAATCAAACATTAAAACAGTGGTTAGCCCCACAGCCACAATTTAGATTTATTGAATACGATATTAAAAATTTTCAGGCGATGAATTTATCTATGGCTAGTGATGGCTTTCATCCAAGTAAAGAAATCTATGCTATTTGGGGGCAACAGGTCGCGACATTGGTGCGACAAACATTTACTCGTGGTTAGATAGAGGTTTTTATTGAATATGGGTATATCTGCTTTAGACAAAATTAAAGTTTTAGGCTCTGAGCTGCTTGATTCTGTACTTGGTGCTGAGCAACCCAAAATGTACTATGACCCGAAAGGAAAAATAAAAGACGTTTTGGAAAAATTGCCACAGTTAAAACAGAAATATCGTCCAACTTTTTGGCTCAGCAATAGCCATGTTCATCTTTTATATTTTGATTTAATCAAGAAGAAAACCATCAAGCTTGAGTATGACCGTATTGATCAGTTGACCATGCAGGATGGTGGGGTGACAGCAATTGCATGGTATGGCTATGATTTGCCCGCAGATACGCCAACAGTGGTGATCATGCATACAATTACGGGAACGCCTGAAAGTATGCGGGAATTGGTCAAAGACCTGCATGAATATACTGGATGGCGCATTGCCCTATGTTTGCGGCGTGGCCATGCAGGATTGCCAATGCCTGTGCCACAAATTTCTTTGTTTGGTTCAACCCATGATTTAAGGGAACAGCTCACACATATTCAAAACTTATTTCCAGACTCAGATTTATATGCGGTGGGTTCATCGGCTGGGACTGGATTATTGGTACGTTATCTAGGCGAACAAGGGGAAAGTACGCCGTTTAAAGCTGCTTTTGCCATGTGTCCAGGCTATAACACTGAACTCAGCTTTAAAAATGTGCATCCTTTTTATAGCAAAATGATGACCAAAAAATTATTTAAGTATTTTATTCATCCTTATCAAAATACATGGAGCAATGTTTCTTCTCTTAAAAAAGTGCTCACCACGACCAGTTTGGAAGAATTTGAAAAAGAATATTTTGAAATGGCAGGCTTTCAGGATTATCAAAGTTATTGCCAAGCCATTAACCCGATTTATGTGTTTGATAATGTCAAGATTCCATTGATGATTTTAAATGCGGAAGATGATCCTGTCTGTTCCATTAAAAATCTGGAACCTTATAAAGCGATAATCCAGCAAATGGAAAATATTGTGGTGGTCACCACTAAAAAAGGCAGTCATTGTGGTTTTTACGAAAGTCTGGCGGTGAAATCATGGGCATCACGGTTGATGGCAGACTTTTTTAGGCATTATTCATAAAATTCAGGTGATAAAAAAAGCCAGTTGAGTTCAACTGGCTGTTGATTGCAAACAATAAATTAATTGTTGAGTGCAGGAGTCGCGGCGGCAATTGCAGCAGCAACAGCATCATCTTCACTTTGGGCTGGTGTTGATGGCTTTGGCGCTTTTACAGGTTCAGTTTTTGGTTGTTCTGTTTTAGCAGGCTTTTGCTCAGCCTGAACCGCTGGTTTAGGCTGTTCAGTACGTGGCGTTTCAGGTTGAGTGCTTGTATCTGTAGAAGTCTGTGCTTGAGTAGGGCGTATTTCACGGCGAATTTCAGTGGTCGTATTCGGTGTTTCCTCACGGCTTGTTTCAATCACTGGCTGAGGTGCTGGTTCTGTACTTTCTAGAGACTCAAATTCCTGAATTTTTTCAGGTTCAGGTTGTGGCTGAGTTGTTTGGGTCTCAGTTGCCTGTTTTTGCTGCTCTTCTTTAGGTTCTTCTTTTTTCACACAAGCAGTTAATAAAAGACCAGTCGCAAGTGCAGCACAAATTAAAAGTTTTTTATTCGCCATTGTTAAAGCTACATATTGAATGAAAGATGCCAGTGATTATAGCAGTAAAATTAAATGAAAAAATCCCTAGGATTTATTGAGCTTGTTGATATTTTATAAATGCTTGCATCAGCGTATCTGTTGAAATTGCAATATGGTCAAAATCTTCGAATGAATTTATTTCTGATCTAAAATTGTTTTTAAACATTAAAGGTAATTTATGCATGAAATATCCACAAACCCCATAAATTTTTATCGAAAATGCTGATAGAATAGTCAGTTGTTTATAGTTCTTTGAATTGATGCGGTTTGACTTTGCTTTATAGGGGCAGAGTACAGTAAAATTGCCCAACATTGTAGGCCGATTTCGGCTCGATTGTACGAGAAACTCAATGACCCATTTTATTTTTGTCACTGGTGGTGTGGTTTCATCACTAGGTAAAGGTATTTCTGCTGCTTCTGTTGCCGCACTTTTGGAAGCTCGTGGCTTGAAAGTCACTATGGTAAAAATGGATCCATACATTAATGTCGATCCAGGTACCATGAGCCCATTTCAGCACGGTGAAGTTTTCGTCACAGAGGATGGTGCTGAAACTGACTTAGATTTGGGCTATTACGAACGTTTCCTGCGTCGTGCGAAAATGACCAAACTGAATAACTTTACCAGTGGTCGTGTCTATCAGGATGTTTTGAATAAAGAACGTCGTGGTGATTACTTAGGTGGTACGGTTCAAGTTATTCCACATATTACAGATAATATTAAAGAACGTGTACTTCGCGCAGGCGAAGGCTACGACGTTGCAATCGTTGAGATTGGTGGTACTGTTGGTGATATCGAATCACTTCCTTTTATGGAATCAGTACGTCAGTTGATGGTAGAGCTTGGTCATAAACGTACCATGTTGATGCACTTGACATTATTACCATATATCAAATCTGCTGCTGAACTTAAAACTAAGCCAACTCAACATTCAGTTAAAGAACTTCTTTCGATAGGTATTCAGCCAGATATCTTAATCTGCCGTACTGAATATGATGTTGATGTTGATACTAAACGTAAAATTGCATTGTTCACTAATGTTGAAGCGCGTGCCGTTGTCGTCTGTAAAGATGCAAAAACAATTTATCAAATTCCACGTACATTCTACGAACAAAATGTTGACGATTTAATTTGTGAACGTTTTGGTTACAACGACCTTCCAGAAGCAAATCTTGAAGATTGGGATAATGTTGTAGAAGCATTATTGAACCCTGAATACACGGTTCGTGTGGCGATGGTCGGTAAATATGTTGAATTACCAGATGCTTATAAATCTGTAAATGAAGCACTTTTACATGCAGGTATTCAAAATCGCGTTAAAGTTCAGATTGACTATGTCAATGCTGAAGACCTTGAACAGCAAGATATGAGTATTTTGAGCACTGCTGATGCGATTTTAGTACCAGGTGGTTTCGGTGAGCGTGGTACTGAAGGCAAGATGAAAGCTATTCAATATGCACGTGAAAACAAGATTCCATTCCTAGGTATTTGTTTAGGTATGCAGTTGGCTGTGATTGAGTATGCACGCAATGTTGCAGGTATGCCTGAAGCGAGTTCAACTGAATTCAATCGCTCAACTAAGTATCCACTCATTGGTTTAATTACTGAATGGTTAGATGAACGTGGTGAATTACAACAACGCAGTCTTGAGTCGGATCTTGGCGGTACGATGCGTTTGGGTGCACAAAAGTCTGAACTAGTTGAAGGCACAAAAACACGTGCAGTCTATGGTAAAGCTGAAATTACAGAGCGTCACCGCCATCGCTATGAAATGAATGATCGTTTTATTCCAGCGCTTGAAGAAGCAGGAATGAAAATTTCAGGTTATTCATCAGTACAACATTTGGTTGAAACTGTAGAAATTCCTGAACATCCTTGGTTTATTGCTGTACAATTCCACCCAGAATTTACAAGCTCGCCACGTGATGGTCATCCATTATTTGCTAGCTTTATTGAAGCTGCAAAAAAACAGCATCAAAAGTAAGTACTAAGTTTTAAATAAACTGGGAAAGTTTGAATGTCACAATTAAAACCACAAGAAGTTGTACGTTTAGGCGATATACAAATGGCAAATCATTTGCCATTTGTATTATTTGGCGGAATGAACGTACTAGAGTCAAAAGATTTAGCATTTGAAATTGCTGAAACTTATGTCGATATTTGCAAACGCTTAGATATTCCTTATGTATTTAAGGCAAGTTTTGATAAAGCAAACCGTTCAAGCCTAAACTCTTATCGTGGACCGGGTTTGGAAAAAGGGATTGAATGGCTTGCGGACATTAAAAAACATTTTAATGTGCCAATTATTACGGACGTTCATGAACCTTACCAAGCAGCACCTGTTGCTGAAGTTGCGGACATTATCCAACTCCCAGCTTTCTTAAGTCGCCAGACTGATCTTGTTGAAGCAATGGCAAAAACTCAAGCCATTATCAATATCAAAAAAGCACAATTCTTAGCACCACACGAAATGCGCCATATTTTGCATAAGTGTTTGGAAGCTGGAAACGATAAACTCATTCTTTGTGAACGTGGTTCAGCATTTGGTTATAACAACTTGGTTGTAGATATGCTTGGCTTCGACATCATGAAAGAAATGAATGTACCTGTATTTTTTGATGTCACCCACGCATTGCAAACGCCTGGTGGTCGTGCTGATTCTGCGGGTGGTCGCCGTGCTCAAATCACGACTTTAGCGCGTGCAGGTATGGCAACAGGTTTAGCGGGTCTGTTCTTGGAAGCACATCCAGAACCTGAAATCGCAAAATGTGATGGACCGTGTGCTTTGCGTTTATCTCAGCTTGAGCCATTCTTGGCGCAATTAAAAGAATTGGATACTTTAGTTAAAGGATTCAAAAAGTTAGATACCCATTGATGTAATTGTTTACATCTTATTTTCATTCAACAGAGGAATTGTTCATGAGCCAAATCGTTGACATCCGCGCACGTGAAATTTTGGACTCTCGTGGTAACCCAACCATCGAAGCAGACGTTATTTTAGAATCTGGGGTTGTGGGTCGTGCATGTGCACCATCTGGTGCTTCGACTGGTTCTCGTGAAGCTTTAGAACTTCGTGATGGCGACAAAGCACGCTATTTAGGTAAAGGTGTTAAAAATGCGGTTAATAACGTAAACACTTTAATCCGTGATGCTTTAGTGGGTAAATCAGTATTTGAACAAAAAGACATCGATAACACGATGATCGAGCTTGATGGTACTGAAAACAAAGAAAAACTAGGTGCTAACGCAACTCTAGCTGTTTCTTTGGCTGCTGCTCGCGCTGCTGCTACTGAAAAGAAAATTCCTCTTTTCCAATACATCGCAGACTTGCGTGGTCAAACAACTTTGAGCATGCCTGTACCAATGATGAACATCATTAATGGTGGTTCACATGCCGACAATAACGTTGATATTCAAGAGTTCATGATTGAGCCAGTTGGTTTCACTTCATTCTCTGAAGCATTACGTGCAGGTGCTGAAATCTTCCATTCTCTAAAATCAGTTTTAAACAAAAAAGGTTTAAACACTGCTGTAGGTGATGAAGGTGGTTTTGCTCCGAACTTGCGTTCAAATGAAGAAGCAATCACTGTTATTCTTGAAGCGATTGGTCAAACGGGTTACAAAGCGGGTTCTGACATTATGTTGGCACTTGACTGTGCATCTTCAGAATTTTACAAAAATGGTCAATATATTCTTGCAGGTGAAGGCAATAAAGCATTCACAAGCAATCAATTCTCTGATTATTTAGCTGGTCTTGTAAATCAATACCCAATCATCTCGATTGAAGATGGTCTTGATGAGTCTGATTGGGAAGGTTGGAGCTACTTAACATCAATCCTTGGTGACAAAATTCAATTGGTTGGCGACGATTTATTCGTAACTAATCCTAAGATTTTACAACGCGGCATTAATGAGAAAGTCGGTAACTCTATTCTGATCAAATATAACCAGATCGGTACGTTGACTGAAACTCTAGATGCAATCTACCTTGCAAAAGCAAATGGTTATAGCACTGTAATTTCACACCGTTCAGGTGAAACTGAAGATTCAACGATTGCTGACTTGGCAGTAGGTACAGCAGCTGGTCAAATCAAGACGGGTTCACTTTGCCGTTCTGACCGCGTAGCGAAATATAACCAATTGCTTCGTATCGAAGAATTAACGAATGCAGCTTACCGCGGTAAAGCTGAATTCAAAGGTCTAAACTAAGGTCAATTTATCTATGTTGAATACTTCTGATCATCTTTCTTTACAAAAGACAGAAACTCTGCAAATTCATAATCATATAGAATTTGCAGGTGATCTTCCTTGTAAGAAGGATGTAGGGAATTTTTCATGATAGAGATGTTTCGATCGACCTCGAGTAAATTGATTCTGTTACTTGTCATCTTTTTGGTGGCAAGTTTACAGTATCAATTTTGGCTAGGTGAGGGAGGGTATTTTCCTCATCAAGCCTTGACTCAACAGATTAAGCAACAAGCAGAAGTAAATACGGAGCTTAAAGAGCGCAATCGTATTTTAGCAGCCGAAGTTTTCGACTTAAAAAATGGAACGGAAGCGATAGAAGAACATGCACGCTTAGATTTAGGTTTAATCAAGCCAAATGAAACTTTTGTGCAAATGAGTACCATCAGTACCCATTACAAACCAATTTATATCGATCCAAATGCAAAAATAGATACAGCAACCAATGAAAACCCAGACTAAGCTGTGGGCTGTTGTGCCAGCCGCAGGTTCAGGCAGTCGTTTTTCAAAAACTGAATTAAAACAATATCAATATATTCAAAATCGTACTGTGCTTGAGCATACAGTTAATCGATTAAATACATTGGATTTAGCGGGTTGTGTACTTGCAATTGGTGAGAATGATAATTTTGCTAGAACACTTTCTTTTGATCATAAAGAGAAATTACATTTTTGTTTAGGTGGAGTCGAACGAGTAAATTCTGTGCTCAATGCATTAATTTACTTATCTGATATCGCGGATGAAAATGATTGGGTATTGGTGCATGATGCAGCCCGTCCTTGTGTTACGCGCGCTAATTTAAAGCAATTGGTTAATTCTGCAATAAAACATAATCAAAGTGCAATTTTGGCTATTCCAGTACGTGATACTTTAAAACAAGTGCGTGTTGAACATCAGATTGAAAAAACTGTAAATCGTGAGTTGTTGTGGCAAGCACAAACGCCACAGATCGCAAAATTAAAAATATTAAAAAATGCGCTTGAAACAGCATTGATAGATCACTTGACGATTACTGATGAAGCAAGTGCATTAGAATACGCTGATTTTCCTGTACAAGTAGTACAAGGTCGTTCAGACAATATTAAAATTACTTATCCTGATGATTTAGAACTTGCACAGTTAATTCTTCAATCACAAATTCGGCTTTAATTTTTAGATTAAAATAGCCTAAGTAAATTTTATACTTTTACACCATTCTGAATGACAATAAATAGCCTAAGTGAATTTTAAAAAATTGGGGAATAAAACTATCTCATAATTTAAAAACAGGATTTAATCTTTAGACAATGATGACGTGTGGACAAGTGGTTCGTGGGGAAATCGTGACAACTCAAGCAGTTTGACAAGAATTTAATTTCTTATTTTGAAGTGGGGCGAATTTGATGCAGATATGATAATCAACACTAAGGATAGAAAGGTGATGTTTATCGTGGTAATTTGCATCCTGAGCTGCTTAAATTATTAGTGAACAGGTATTTTTTAGCGGCACGATGATAGAAATAGAAACCCATCCACTCACTCCATTTTTGCCTGGCAATGCAAAACTGCTGATGCTGGGGAGTTTTCCACCACCTCAGAATCGGTGGAAGATGAACTTCTACTATCCAAACTATCAAAATGATATGTGGAGAATATTTGGTCTGATTTTTTTCAGTGATAAAAACCACTTTTTAGATTTACCTAATAAAAATTTTAAGGAAAGTCAAATCCGTGAGTTTTTGTCTCAAGCTGGAATTGGGATATTTGATACGGCCTATCAAATTAAACGCTTGCAGGGCAATGCCTCAGACAAGTTTCTGGAAATTGTGACTCCAACCGATTTGTCAGCTTTGCTTGAGCAAATACCGATGTGCCATACCATTATGACAACGGGAGACAAGGCCACAGATACGCTGATGCAGCATTTTCCAGATCAGCCAGTCAAGCCCATGATCGGTCAATCGGTACTGGTGAATTATGGTAATCGTGAGCTAAGCTTATATCGCTTGCCCTCATCATCACGGGCCTATCCATTGGCACTGGAAAAAAAAGCGGATGTTTACAAACAGTTTTTTGAACAAATTGGTTTGGTTTAACTATAAAAGGAGGGGAAATGAATGAACGATGTTGCCAGTCCAATTGACTTACGCAATTATGATGATGCTGTAGAATGGCAAGACACGGCGAATGTGAAACGCCCGTGGAGAAAGGATTTCTTTGATTATTATGCCAATCTGATTAAGACGTATGCTTCTGATCAAGGTCATATTCTGGAGTTGGGAGCAGGGCCAGGATTTTTAGCGCAACATTTATTGTCGCAATTGCCCAATATTCAATATACCGCTTTCGATTTTTCTGAGGCTATGCATCAGCTTGCTCAACAGAAGTTAACTCCCTCTGAACGAGCAAGAGCCAATTATTTCATTAGAAACTTTAAAGAGCCTGAGTGACAAAATGCTGTAAATTAAAAATATGACTTTATTATCATTCATCAGGCATTGCATGAGCTTCGACATAAAAAATATGCTGCCGATTTTCATAAAAAAGTAACAACCTTATTAGAACCTCAAGGTTGTTACTTGGTTTGTGATCATCTATGTGCACCTCATGCCATGCAAAATGACCAGCTTTATATGAACAAACAGGAGTATATCGATGCTTTAAAAGCGGCAGCTTTTGAAAATATCAAGATGCCTTTAGAGATTGAGGGGCTGTGCCTGTTTGAAATGCGTTTAGATTAGATTTTCCATCATTCTTGGGTATTTAATCCATCTAAAATTATTGATCTTGATGTCACGGACATGAGTAAATTCAGACCAGATCAGTTGACTGCCTTTTGTCCATTGCAGTGGTTTCACCCGTTGTTCCACTGCAAGTTTCTCTTGTTCAGTTGCTGGACGTAAATCTCCAATTTCCACATATAAACGAACGCCAGGATAATCACTAAAATTTCCCTGAATCAGTGAAATTAGCCAGAACAGCTTTCCGCTATTAACAGACTGAATACAGGCTTTGGAATTTTGGCTAAGATTTTCACCCAATCTTTCTGTAAATGTATCAAAGAAATAAGCGGTTTGATTGTCATTTAAAAAGACAGTGCCGATAGGGGTAATATTGGGTTGCCCATACTGATCGACTGTTGCAATTGAAGCATGTATTGATGCTTTTTGTGCAAGTTTAAAAATCCGTTGAATATTTTTCCAGTCTTTTTCTAAAATCATGTGTTTATCCTTGTTATTGTTTCTCAAAGTAATTTAGCACATAAAAAGTAAGATAATATTGCTATTTAATTTTCAATAAATTGTCAATTCGGCAAATACAATATGAGAGCATAGTTGATTTACATCATCCATTCCACTGGAAAATAAGAGACAAAATGCATGGTAAGACACTGAAATCTGATACTTTCAGGGTCGTGATGATGTTGGGGTGTTGATCATTCTTTTGAATGTATTGGAAACACCAATGTCATGCGCTCAGCATTGGAATGTGCTCATCGTGGTTGGGGACAATCCGTGATTATTGGTGTGGCAGGTGCAGGACAGGAAATTTCAACCCGTCCATTCCAGTTGGTGACAGGTCGTAAATGGATGGGAACGGCTTTTGGTGGTGTGAAAGGTCGTTCGCAATTACCTAAAATGGTTGAAGATGCAATGAAAGGTGAAATTCAACTTGCGCCATTTGTGACTCATACTATGTCGCTTGAAGAAATTAATGATGCTTTTGATCTAATGCACGAAGGTAAGTCGATTCGTACAGTGATTCATTTTTAATTGTGAATGTTTCGATTTGATGATGTGTAGCGCATCATCAAATCTTTGAGTATAAGTTGATGTCCAAAGCACGTTTAAAATTACACGTCCGAATCTTAGCTGAGGAGCAAATTGCTTTTGGTCCGGGTAAAGCTGAATTACTCGAAGCAATTCAACGTACAGGCTCAATTTCTCAAGCCGCAAAATCGATGAACATGAGTTATCGTCGAGCTTGGCAACTTGTAGATACCATGAATCAATGTTTTCATTCTCAACTTGTTGAAACACAAACTGGTGGTACGTACGGTGGCGGTGCATTAGTAACAGAGCTAGGGCAAGTGATATTGAAAAAATATAGAGCAATGGAGCAACAACCTATTCAAACTTTAGCATCAGAGTTTGAGGCGTTATCCAACTATCTAAAAATAAAGCAATAAATTATAAGAATAATTGATTAAATATGAATTTGAGCAACTTTTGATAAACAAAAATGCTATTTGCTAAATCATGGAGCATTTGCATTAAAACAAAGCCTTTTTAGCACCATTAGTTAATCTACAAGTATAAAATTTCATGTTGAATAAGGTAATTAATTGAATTTTATGTAAAAAATAAACTGGCACACTTTCTGCATTTATTTATCCAAACTTGTATACAAGATGGGATTCATAAAATGCATGAGATAAAAACTTTAGGTTGGACAATTTCAGAGTGGCAAACAGCTTATTCAAAAAATGAAATCCAACTTGATACTTTAAAAGATTTAGTTGCATCAATTGATCCTCAAGATAATGCGTGGATTTCAATTGCGACCGTAGAACAGATTGAACAGCAAATTCAATTTCTCAATGAATTAAGCAAAGAAGCTGAAAGTTTAGAAAAACAATTTCCACTCTACGGCGTTCCGTTTGCAGTTAAAGATAATATTGATGCTGCAGGGTTTGTAACTACCGCATCTTGTAAAGCTTTAACTACCGTTGCAGCAGAAGATGCTGAAACAGTACGTTTGTTAAAACAAGCGGGAGCGATTGTCATTGGTAAAACTAATCTTGATCAGTTTGCAACGGGTTTAGTGGGAACGCGTTCACCTTTTGGTATTGTTGCAAATACCTTTAATTCTGAATATATCAGTGGTGGCTCAAGTTCTGGTTCAGCAAGTGTGGTTGCTCGTGGATTTGTCCCATTTGCATTGGGCACAGATACCGCAGGTTCTGGACGTGTGCCCGCGGCGTTTAACAATATTGTTGGGCTAAAACCAACCAAAGGGCGGTTTTCAAATCGTGGTTTATTGCCTGCATGTAAAAGTCTAGATTGTATTTCGATTTTTGCTTTAACTGTTGCAGATGCAGACTTGGTTGCAAATGTTTTAGAGGCCTATGATCCGTTGGATAGTTATTCACGTAAGCATCCAAAGAATGTTCCAGCGCATTTCTCTAGCAAATTAAAATTTGCCATTCCAGAAAAACTAAATTTCTTTGGGGATGAGCAATCAGAAAAAGCATTTCAGCAAACAATTCAATTGCTTGAATCATTAAATGCTGAAATTACTAGAATTGATTTTGCAGATTTTGAGCAGCTGGCGGTGCAACTATATCAAGGTTCATGGGTGGCAGAACGTACCACAGCCGTTGAATATTTACTGAAAACCAATCCTGATGCATTTGATCCAACGGTATTAGAAATTATTAAAAACGGCGAAAAATATTCAGCGGTGGATGCCTACAATGCAGAATATTTAAAACAAGATTTAGCTCGTAAAATCCAACAAAGATTAGCTGATTTTGATGCCTTAATTGTTCCAACCGCACCTACAATTTATACCATTGAGCAGCTTGAACAAAATCCGATTGAATATAACGCTCATTTAGGAACCTACACTAACTTTACCAACTTGGCAGATTTGAGTGCTTTAGCTTTACCAGCAGGATTTAGAGCTGATCATTTACCATTCGGGATCACTCTAATTGCACCTGCTTGGCATGATGCGGCATTGGCTCATTTTGGCAAAGCTTGGCAAAACTATCTTGCACTGAAATTAGGTGCATTGGATAAAGCTCTGCCTTTAAGTTCTGCTACACCTATTACGCAACATCATATTCGTGTTGCAGTCGTTGGTGCTCATCTAACAGGTATGCCATTAAATTTTCAATTAACCACACGCGATGCCGTGCACATCGAAACCACAACAACTTCTAAAAACTATGCGCTTTATGCTTTGAATGGCACCGTTCCGCCGAAACCCGGCTTAGCACGTCAGCAAGATGGACAAAGCATTATCGTTGAGCTTTGGGATGTGCCAACTGCTCGCTTTGGTGAGTTTGTCGCAGAAATTCCAACACCTTTAGGAATGGGCAATGTCGAACTAGAAGATGGGCGCTGGGTGAAAGGTTTTATCTGTGAGCCTTATGGCATAGATGATGCAGAGAATATTAGTCATTTTGGTGGATGGAGAGCTTATATCCAGCATCGTAACAGCCAAGCAGCAAACACAGCGAATTAATTGGGGGAAATCATCATGTTTAAAACTGTACTTATTGCAAACCGCGGTGAAATTGCTGTTCGAGCGATTCGCACACTTAAAAAATTAGGTGTAACCAGTGTTGCTGTGTATTCGGATAGTGATCGTTATGCGCAACATGTTGAAGATGCTGATATTGCAATTGCATTAGACGGTTTAAAGCCTGCCGATACTTATTTGAGTATCGAAAAATTAATTCAGGCAGCTAAACAAACTGGTGCTGAGGCAATCTTTCCTGGTTATGGCTTTCTGTCTGAAAGTGCTGATTTTTCTCGCGCTTGTGAAGAAAATAATATTGCCTTTATGGGACCAACAGCAGAGCAAATTTTAGAATTTGGTTTAAAACATCGTGCCCGTGAATTGGCGGCTGCGGCAAATGTACCAATGACTCCGGGAACAGGATTGTTGGATAGTTTAGAAGAGGCACTGACTGCCGCAGATCGTATTGGCTATCCAATTATGCTGAAAAGTACCGCAGGTGGTGGTGGGATTGGCTTGACTCGTTGTGATACACCACAAGCCTTGACCGATGCTTACGAAAGTGTAAAACGTTTGGGCGAACAGTTTTTCAAGGATGCAGGCGTATTTATTGAATGCTTTATTGATAAAGCGCGTCATGTTGAAGTACAAATTTTTGGTGATGGAAAAGGGCAAGTCGTTGCCTTTGGTGAGCGTGATTGCTCTTTGCAACGTCGTAACCAGAAAGTGGTAGAGGAAACGCCTGCGGCAAATTTACCTGAAGCGACACGAAAAAAACTACATCAAGCAGCGGTAGAACTGGGTAAATCCGTTAATTATCGTAGTGCAGGAACAGTAGAGTTTATTTACGATGCCAATCGAGATGAGTTTTATTTTTTAGAAGTGAATACACGCTTACAGGTTGAGCATCCAGTCACTGAGATGGTTACAGGTTTAGACTTAATTGAATGTATGCTCAAAGTGGCTGCTGGTGATGAACTTGATTGGAAATATCTCAACAATATTCAGCCTAAAGGCGCAGCGATTGAGGTTCGTGTTTATGCTGAAGATCCCGTTAAAAATTTCCAGCCTAGTCCCGGTGTACTGACAGAAGTTGCATTTCCAGAAGGTACACGTGTTGATACTTGGGTGAAAACGGGCACAGAGATTTCTCAATACTTCGACCCGATGATTGCCAAGATCATTGTACATTCTGACGATCGTGCTAGTGCGATTGAAAAATTAAAGCATGTATTGGCTGAAACACGCTTGAATGGTATTAGCACCAATCTGGATTATGCCCGTGCGATTATTTCCGATCAGCGTTTTGAATCTATGCAAATTTGGACAAGAATGTTGGATGATTTCAATTACACGCCAAACGTGATTGAAGTGGTTCAAGCAGGGACTTTGAGTTCAATTCAAGATTATCCAGGTCGTACAGGCTACTGGGATATTGGTGTACCGCCATCTGGTCCAATGGATGATTATGCATTTCAGCTTGCCAATCGTATTGTTGGGAATGATGCCAAAGCCGCAGGTTTTGAGTTTACCCTTGTTGGGCCAACACTTAAATTCCATGCAGATGCAACCATTGCTTTGGCAGGTGCAAGCTGTACTGCTTTGTTAGATGATCAGGAAATTGATTTTTGGAGACCTGTTGCAGTCAAAGCAGGACAAATTTTAAAAATCGGTCAAGTAGAATCAGGTTGCCGTACATATTTAGCGGTTCGAAATGGTTTGGATGTTCCTGTTTATTTGGGCAGTCGTTCTACCTTTGCACTTGGTAATTTTGGTGGTCATGCAGGTCGCACCTTACGTGTCGGCGATATGATTAAAATGGTTGATCCAGCATTTGCGAGCACAGAGTTGCCACTTGCTCACGATGAACCTCAAGTATTGTCGGCTGAATTGATTCCTGAATATAGTAATGAATGGGAAATTGCGGTGTTATATGGCCCGCACGGCGCACCAGATTTCTTTAAACCTGAATATGTAGAAGAGTTTTTTGCATCAGAGTGGACAGTTCACTTTAACTCAAATCGTTTAGGCGTTCGTTTATCAGGACCAACGCCAAGCTGGGCACGAGAAAATGGTGGTGAAGCAGGTTTACATCCATCCAATGTGCATGACTGTGAATATGCGATCGGTGCAATTAACTTCACAGGCGATTTCCCTGTGATTCTGGCAAAAGATGGTCCAAGTTTAGGGGGGTTCGTTTGTCCTGTGACGATTGCCAAAGCCGAACTTTGGAAAGTGGGACAACTTAAAGCCGATGATAAAATTCGTTTCTATCCGATTAGTGTTGAACAAGCCAATGAACTTGAACGTCAGCAAATTGAAAATATCCAAAACTTTGCGGAAGTAAGCAAAGTTGTAGAAACGATTGAGCCAATTCAAGAGCTTGTCAGTACGATTTTGGCACAACGTGAACCAACTGAATTGTCGCCAAAAACAGTATATCGCCAAGCAGGTGATAGTTATATTCTCTTAGAATACGGCGAAAATGTTTTAGATTTGGCTTTACGTTTACGAGTGCATCAACTGATTCAAATGATCCGTGATGCAAAAATCGCAGGCGTATTAGAACTGTCACCAGGTGTTCGTTCACTACAGATTAAATACGATGGCTTAGTAATTCCACAATCACAATTGATTGCTCAATTACTTCAACTCGAAAAAGAGATGGGTGATTTGAGCCAATTAAAAATCCCATCTCGTATCGTACATTTGCCGATGGCATTTGAAGACAGTGCGACTTTAGGAGCTGTAGAACGCTATCAAGAAAGTGTTTGCTCTAAAGCACCGTGGTTACCAAATAACGTTGACTTTATCCAACGCATTAATGGTTTGGCAGATCGGAATGAAGTTAAAGATATTATTTTTGATGCAAACTATTTAATTCTTGGCTTGGGTGATGTGTATTTAACTGCACCATGTGCCGTACCGATTGACCCACGCCATCGTTTACTCAGTTCTAAATATAATCCAGCGCGTACCTTTACCGCAGAAGGAACGGTTGGGATTGGTGGTATGTACATGTGTATTTACGGCATGGATTCACCAGGCGGCTATCAATTGATTGGGCGTACTTTGCCAATTTGGAACAAGTTTAAGAAAAACAAACAATTTGGTGATAAACAATGGTTCTTACAGTTCTTCGATCAAATTAAATATTTTGAAGTGACGGAAGAGGAATTGAATCAATGGCGTGCAGACTTTGAAAATGGTCGTGCTGAGATCAAGATTGAAGAAACAGAATTCGATTATGCGGATTATGTAAAATTTTTAGAGAATGAAGCTGAAAGTATTGCCGAGTTTAAAGCTAAGCAACAACAAGCATTCACAACTGAAGTGGATCGCTGGAAAGAGGAGTTTGCAGCTCAACCTGAAGAACAGATTCAAGAAAATAACCATGCTGATTACAGTCATTTAGCATCATTAAATGCATCGATGACAGGTAATATCTGGAAAATTTTTGTTGAGCATGGTCAAGAGGTTAAAAAAGGTGAAACTGTTGCTATTATTGAAGCAATGAAAATGGAACTTCCTGTTTATGCAGAAGAGGATGGCATTGTAAAAGCCATTATTTGTAGAGCAGGGCAAACCGTACATAGTGGTGAACCATTGGTTTATATGGAATAAGGCAAGGTTGCATGAAAGAAACCAAAATAAAAACAACAAAAAGCTCAGACAATTTGTCTGAGCTGGTTTACCAACGCATCAAGAATGATATCTTTGATTTCAAATTGATGCCGGGTGAACGTTTCACTGAATCTGAAGTTGCAAAAGCTTATGATGTAAGTCGTACCCCAATCCGACAAGCGCTGTATCGTTTGCAACAAGAGGGTTATGTTGATGTGAGTTTTCGTAGCGGTTGGCAAATCCGACCGCTCAATTTTCGTTATTATGAAGAACTTTATGATGTGCGGATCGTATTAGAAAAAGATTCGATTCGTAAACTTTGTCAGATGGATCATCAAAACTCGGTTGAGTTATGCGTTTTAAAAGATTTATGGTTGATTGAACCTCATCAATATCTAAAAGAAATTAAACAACTTTCACAACAAGATGAAGATTTCCATTGCGCTTTGGTTCGTGCCTCTGGAAATAATGAAATGGCGAGAATTCATCGTGATTTGAGTGAACGAATTCGTATTATCCGTCGTTTAGACTTCTCAAAAGATTATCGCGTTGAAGCGACTTATCAGGAGCATCAAAAAATACTGGGTTATATTTTTAATCGTAAAGTAGATGAAGCCATTCAGGCAATCGAGGCACATATTATGCAAAGCCGTGATGAAGTGAAAAAGATTACTTTGCAAATGCTGGATTCTAGTCAGTTTTACTAAGGAGTATATTCTTCATCTTTTATAAGAAGAGGTAAACATACGAAAATTCAATCCCGTATAAAATTCGTGAATTCCCTCTCCTTTTTAGGAGAGGGGCAGGCAGAGGTAAAGATATTGCCTGATTATACGTGGGTGATAAAAAAACAGGCTCATGAGAGCCTGTTTTCATCTATTTAAAGATTAACGGTTTGGCAAAACATCTTTTAAAGCCGCATCCATTTCCAGCAGGGCTTTTTCAGTAGTATCCCAGTCAATACAGCCATCTGTCACAGATTGACCATAGACGAGGTCACACAGGTTTTCAGGAATATCCTGACGACCACCTTTAAGGTGACTCTCAACCATGATTCCCACGATTGACTTATTCCCATCCAGAATTTGCTCCGTGATGTTCTTTAAAACCAAAGGTTGCAGGTACGGGTCTTTGTTTGAGTTGGCATGACTGGTATCAATCATAATCTTGTTGCTGACTTTGGCTTTTGCCAAAGCTGCTTCTGCTTCCGCAACAGAAGAAGCATCGTAGTTTGGCTTGCCATTACCACCACGTAATACCACATGGGCATAAGGATTGCCTTTGGTATTGATAATTGCCACCTGACCATTTTCATTTAGACCCAGGAAGCTGTGGCCATGTTTAACGGATTGCATTGCATTGGTTGCAACAGTCAAGCCGCCATCTGTACCATTCTTAAAGCCAACAGGTGAAGATAAGCCAGAAGACATTTCACGGTGCGTTTGGCTTTCAGTGGTACGCGCACCAATCGCAGACCAGGAAATTAAATCTTGATAATATTGAGGTGAGTTTGGATCAAGTGCTTCAGTCGCACAAGGCAAACCTTTCTCATTTAATTCAAGTAAAAGACCACGACCAATATGTAAACCCTTTTCAATATCAAAAGAGTCATTCATATCAGGGTCATTGATCAGGCCTTTCCAGCCAACAGTGGTACGTGGTTTCTCAAAATAAACACGCATGATCAAGTACAACGTATCTTTGACTTTTTCACTCAGCTCTTTTAAACGATCTGCATATTCGCGGGCCGCTTTAGGATCATGAATGGAACACGGGCCAATCACTACAAATAAGCGTTTGTCATTGCCGTCTAAAATATTGCGTACGGTTGCACGACCTTGCAGTACGGTTTGAGATGCCGCCTCAGACAAAGGCAGGTCTGCTTTAAGTTCCGCAGGGGTAATTAAAGTTTGAATGCTTTTAATATTAACGTCATTGATATCTGGTTGCGAAACTGGATTTGGCTGTAGAGTATTCATTGCTGTCACAAATTTAATCTAAAAGAAGAGGTTATTTTGTCTACGAATATATCATGAAATGCCGATTGATTAACTAACGATTCGCATGATTTATGCAAAATCAATCGGCAATGATTGTTTAAACTGAGGTGTTTGCAGTGTGAGATTGCTGAATCACCACCGCTTGATGTGTTTTAACTGGCTTTGGCTTGGCTTTAATTGGATTGACCATAAAGTTGATCCCCAATGCAAACAATGTGATACCCAAAATTTTACGAATTAGTCTTTCAGGCATACGGGAGCTAATCAAAGTGCCCACAATAATGGCAGGAATGGAACCAACCAATAGCCACATCAATAATGTAAAATCGACATTACCTGATGACATGTGGCTTAAACCAGCGACAGCAGTCAGTAAAACGGCGTGAACCACATCTGATCCAATGATACGAATCATTGGCAAATTTGGAAACATAATCACTAAAGCCATGATACCAAAAGCACCAGCACCTACTGAAGATAGTGTAACAAACACGCCCAGTACAATCCCCATAATAACGATATAAAAACGTTTATGTTGCAGTGCATGTTGCTCGCTTTCCATGTTGACTTGTTCACGATTTCTAAATCGATTAAAGAACTTTTCAATTTGGGTACGGAACACAATTGAAATCCCTGTTAAGGTCAACATAAAACCCAAAACCATAGTCAAAACAGCTTTATAGTGTGTTGACTGGCTTAAATAGTGTTCTAAAACCCATGAGGTCGCAAATGAAGCAGGAATACTTCCGATTGCCAGCCAAATCACGATTGGCCATACAATATTTAGTTTTTTTGCGTGGACAATAGAACCACAAAATTTTGAGATTGAGGCATAAAGTAAATCTGTACCAATTGCGATATGGGGTTCAATTTTAAATAAACTGATCAGGATAGGGGTCATCAATGAACCGCCGCCAACCCCTGTAATACCTACACAGAAGCCAACCAAAACCCCAGCCATAATGAATTCGATAGGACCAAACATCAACAATATGCCTAATTATGCTAAAACCTGCATATCTTATGCTTTTTTAAGATAACTCGTTGTGATGAATAGTGATTTACTTATGCAAAAAAAAGCTAAAGAGTTTAAAAAAGCGTTGGTTTTTATTTGATTATTCCAATATTTTTTTAGCAGCACTCTGGCTGGGAATACATAACTGTTGATGAGGCTTTCCAAATAACCCAGCTACGATTTTTTCTGTGGCTGTTTGGTGACATCATTCACCGATAAAACCAGTAAAAAAGTGATCGGGGTGGCGAAAATCCACCAACTGATAAATCCAATTGAACTGCCATATTTTAAGCACAGTAAACTGCCAGCAAGCAGGAAACATAAAAATGCAGAAAGCATTAGCTGTGTCTTAAAACGCTTTAAAAACTGTTGTTGTGCTGGCTTGGCTTTGCTGATTTGTTTGGCACTACATTTATACAGAATGAACATGCCCATAAGTATGAGTAAAAGGCTAAAAATGATCATACTTTCACCTTGTTTTTGCCAGCTTTGCTTTAATTTTGTGCACTGACTTTGTCTGTATCGGCTGGATATTTCTAAAAATAAACACTGCAAATATCGCGCAAACCATCAGGAATAAATCAACTCTCAAGAATACCCAGTAACTTTTCATATCTGGGATCAGTTGATGATTGAGCAAATAAATCAGGTTATATAAAGGTATGGCGAGTGCAAGTAATCCAAACACAACAATTTGGGATTTCCATACATATTGTTTTTGAGTGAATAGTGCAATGATAAGGCTTAGGCCCCAAACCGTGAAAAATGTATAAATTTCATAGTTGGGTGTAGCTTCGGCAATATGCACCAATCGGTTTGCCAACAGATAACTTAACATGGCGATTGGCAAGCCAACAAACGTAGCCACATTTAAGCGGTCAACCAGATAGTAGCCAGCATTGAACTGATTAGATTTGTTCTGAATCTGTCGTTTTAAGCTCCATAGCAGCAAACCCGAGGCAATCATTAAACAGCCCAGAATACCCGAACAGAAGAATGCAAAACGAAGTGCTGGCTGTGCAAAGGTTGCCATGTGCAAGCCATATACACCAGAGTAGAGTGTGGCAACCGCACTGTTATTTCTGGTATTGCCCAGAATTTTACCCGTTCCATCAAAAGTGATCTCTGCCTGATTTAAGGTAATGGAACGATCTTCTAGCTGCTTAAATGTAATAATGGCCTGATCAGTATTTGGGTTTTTCACATCAATTGAAGCTAAAGCCTGATCTCCCCATTGTTGCTTTACTTGCTCCAATAATGTACCAACTGACCGCATATTCGCTTTGCTTGGTGGTGAACTATTGGAGGTTTGACTCACAGTCCTGATTTCAGTGAAGAACTGAAAAGAGTTATCGGGATATAGCTTCTTCATTCCCCACGGTAAATAGAGGTAAAAGAAAATTGCCAGACCCGTAAAGGTAATGGTCAAGAAAAATGGTAGTGCCAGTACAGAAGAAACATTATGAAAATCCAGCCATGAGCGCTGTGATTTAAAAGTTCTGAGAGTAAAGAAGTCAGTAATCATTTGTTTATGGGTGATAATGCCTGAAACCAATGCAATCAGCATGATAAAGGCAGCAAAGCAGACAATCAGTCGCCCGATGAGATAGGGAATACCATAAAGCTGATAATGAAAGCTGTAGAAAAAATCTCCGCCCTGAGTGGCTGATAACTTGAGTTCCTGTCCTGTATTTGCATCCAGCGTACGGCTTTCATAACCACCATCCGCTTTTTTCCAATACATTTGATTAACAGGCTGTTCATGGTTGGCAATGTTCAGATACCACGATTTTGCATTGGGCGCATTTTTTTCTAAATATTCAGTTGCTGTACGAATCGCGGTTTCCTGATTGACTTGGTACTGAGCAAGCTGTGGCTGCATCCATAAGTTAATCTGATGACGATAATAGGCACTCGTTCCCATCAGAAAAATGGCAAATAAAAGCCATCCAAAAATTAAACCTGTCCATGCATGTAGCCATGCAATAGATTGGCGTACACTTTTGTTTTGCATTATTAACTTAAACCTACAGATAAGCCGAATAAAGTACCTGCCAAAATTAAGCTAATCCAAGTGAGTTTTAACAAAGAATTCGTGCAGAAACTAACAATGATGAATAGTAAATAAAAAATTATAGAAATAAAGGCAGCCAAATAAATGGCTTCAGCTTTAGCGAATGAATGAAGAAATAATGCAGTTAGACATAAGCTCAAATACATCATGCAGATGTAACCAACAACAAAGCTCAAGATAAAGCGGTAAAAAATACTTAGGCGATAGATGAGCGTAAGTGATGTTGATTTTGCCATAAATGATTTTTAGCTAGCCAATAGAAGAATAAATATTAAATGAAAATGATTATTGTTAATATTAATAAATTGAAAATAAACTCGCAATCATTTAACTATTGTTAATCAAGATAATTTTTAAAGTGATAAATGGAATTTTAGATCAAGCATTATATTCACCAATCTTGAACAATTTGGATAGCTTATTATGATTCGATGTAAAATCATTTTGTTAGAATCATTCAAATATTTCAGTGGGGCATTGGTCTTGTTAAAGCAAAAACTAAAAATTGGTATCGTGGTGGGAGAAGTTTCTGGAGATACTCTAGGAGTGAAACTCATGCGCAGTTTTCGCGAACAAGGAATTGATGCTGAATTTGAAGGTATTGGTGGTCCACAAATGATTGCTGAGGGTTTCCATAGTTATTATCCAATGGAAATTTTATCAGTAATGGGCATTGTGGAGGTTTTGAAAGATATAAAGAAATTATTTGCTGTACGTGATGGTCTAGTTGAACGTTGGACTGAACATCCAGTGGATATTTTTATTGGAATTGATGCACCTGATTTCAATTTACGTCTTTCTAAAACAATAAAAGAAAAGAATTTACCAATTAAAACAGTTCAATACGTAAGCCCATCTGTTTGGGCATGGCGTCAAGGGCGGGTACATGGTATTAAACGTAGTATAGATTTAGTGTTGTGTTTATTCCCATTTGAAAAAACATTTTATGAAAATTACGATGTTCCAGCAGCTTTTGTTGGGCATCCACTAGCCAAACAATTACCTCTAAAAAATCCAATTGTAGAAGCAAAACATCAGCTTGGCTTATCTGCACATGAAATGCACGTTGCTTTATTACCAGGAAGTCGAAGAGGTGAAATTGACAGACTATTGCCTTTGTTAATTGGGGCTGCGGAAATACTACATAAGAAATATCCTGAACTAGAGTTTCTGATTCCAGCAATTAATGATGCTCGAAGACAACAAATTGAACATGGTATTCAAAATTTAGATGTAACTTTAAAATCAAAAATTTATATTTTAGAAAATACCGATGCTGAATCTAAAATAGGTCGTATGGTCATGAATGCGAGTGATATTGTCGCACTAGCATCGGGAACTGCGACGCTTGAAGCAATGTTATTACATCGCCCAATGGTGACTTTTTATAAGTTACATTGGTTAACTTATATGATTGCTAAGTTTCTCGTTAAGATTCCATACTACTCTTTACCTAATATCATTGCAGGTAAAAAAGTCATCCAAGAATTAATTCAAGCTGATGCGACACCAGAACACCTTGCTTCTGAAATTGAAAAATTAATGGATAATGAAACAGCACATATTCAGATGATGCAACATTTAAGTATGCATAAACAATTAATCTCAGGAGATACTGAAAATCCTGTTGATGCAATTCTGAATTGTTTAAAAACAAATTAAGTTAAAAAAGGTGGCATTTCAAATGCCACCTTTTCATTTACGTTCTTAAAATCATTTCATAGCCTGTGTATTTACGAATATTGATGACACCAATATCAAGTAATAAATATTGCCCTTTAATGCCATGTAAAACACCACGAATTTTGGGTGTTTTATCCAAATTTAAGGACTTAATTTTTTCTGGATATTGTTCAACTGGGTAAATAAATTCTTTAGGGAATTCATGTTCTAAAAATTCAAGTTCTTCATTGAATTCTAAGTTTTGGCTAAACTCATCTCGAATCGTTTGAATTTTTGGTGCAAATTCTTCCAAAATCTGGTCACGTTGCTCAATTAAATTCAATGGTTCAGCTTCACCTTTAAGGAGCTTACGCCAATCCGTCTTATCGGCAATTTGTGTACCAAATAAAGTTTCTAAATGACCAGATAAGCGGCGTGAACCAACTTTTAAAATGGGTAAAGCTTGGGTTGCACCTTGATCTAACCATCGAGTTGGCATATTAACGATACGAGTAATTCCAATTTTTAGTGCGCTTGAATTAGCTAAATATACAATATGAGGTTGGAAACAAACCTTATGTGCAAATTCATCATCACGACAAGTTGCAAGATGATAATGGCAAGTCTCAGGTTTCATAATACAAAGATCACATTCAGCTTTGGTCTTGAAGCACTTGAAACAGTGACCTTGTGAATATGATTTTGGAGTCTTTGCACCACACGAAGTACAAAAAATATTTCCAGTCCATTCAATTTCTAATTCTTGACCTAGTACGAAGGGTAGATCAGTTTCTGAACGATCTAATATAAATTTATATTCAACATTTGCCTTGCTGGTTGGTTGATCAGTTACACTATGCGTTTTGAGCGCTGCGTGCATTTTGTGACAAATGCCTTGTAGTTCCATCAATAAACTCTCATCTTTCTCAATCAAGGGTTGCAGTTATGGCTGAACAAAATGTCATCACTTCTATGCTAGACGATTTATCTAAAGAACAGCCCATTCATACTGCACTTTGTATAGGTCAGCAAATTGATCAAAATGCTGAAATTCAATGGCATCATTTTAACGTAACTGACTTTTTAAATCTGCCATTTACACAACGTTATGATTTAGGTTTTGTATTATTTGATACAGAGCAAATGCAAAATATCACTGAAACACATAAAGCGCAGCTTTTAGTGAAGTTACGCGACTTAATGGCAAAAAGGATTGTTGTTGTTAGTAAACGAAACGATGAAAAGCTATTGCGTTCACTAGGTTTTACTCAACTTATTGATAAGACTACTCATGATAGTGATTTTGCTCTATGGCAATTCAATATTTTAACTTACAAACATGTACCTGATTGGTTTAACTCTAAATTTTGGGCAAATCCAGAAAATTGGAATAAATTTCGTTGGTGATTTCTTAGACTTTACTGCGGCTATGATTAAGCCGCAGTTATAAAATAATAATAAACTGATGAAATGTTCTTGCAAATTTTAACACTTTAACTTTGTTTTCATGTTGAAAAGCAGCGTATGCTTTTCGAATAAATAATTCTAACTGGAATATAAAAAATCATGACAGATTTGACAAATATCGTAGAGATTTTAGCGAAACAGGCCTTAGGCGGTCAGCAACAATCTGGGCAAAATAGTGGTGGTTTAGGTGGAATTCTAGGCTCTGTTTTAGGGCAACTTAGTGGTCAACAACAAAATAATCAAAATCAGGCGCAAAGTGGTTTAGGTGGAATCCTAGGTTCAGTTTTTGGTCAGTTAGGTAGTACGAATAACAATACATCTCAGACAAATAGTAATACTAGTGGTAACACAGCACAAACATTACTTATAGCCGTATTGCCGTTGGTTCTTGCTTGGATTCAAAAACAGGGGGGCTTACAAGGGGCATTAGATAAACTAAAAAGTACAGGTTTATCCAATCAGGTAAAGAGTTGGGTCGATCCTCAACAAGTAAATGCTCAAGATGTTCCAACCCAAAATATTCAAAGCTTATTTGATGATCAAGATATCGAACAGGTTGCTCAACAAGCACAAGCGCCAAAGCAAGAAATTTACAGTGCAATTGCGTCTGTACTACCTCAAGTGATTGATTCTTTGACTCCGCAAGGAAGTAATACCAATCCCCAAGAAGCAAATCAAGATATTCAACAAGTATTGAATTTGGTGAGTGGTTTTTTAAAAAGATAAGCATATAAAAATAAAAGGGCGAAACGCCCTTTTATTTAACACCTGAAATAAACTTCTGATTAGAAGTTATATTCCATACCTAAACCAATAACAGTTTTCTTGTTATTGTCTTTCTGCCAGTCAATTTTTTGTTGAGCAACAACACCGTAGAAACGAGCTTGTTTATTCATCTGGTAATCTGCACCTACACCGTATAAATCATTTTTACGATCTTCAAGACCATCAACTTCTGTTTTCGCAGAGATATATTGTGCTTTTAACTTCACTGGTGTAGAAGGAATGATATATGCAGCAGTTACACCGAAAGCGTTTTCTTTTAAGCCTTTGTATCCTACAAGTGTATCATCTGTAGGTTTCGCAGTTTGCCATAAACCACCGAATACTAAACCTTCAGCACCTACTTGAGATAAATCAAGTGAGCCAGTTACACGCACTGCATCTGTATATACACCAGATAAGCCATAAGCATTATACTTTGATGCAACTGCAAAGTTACCTGCAACAGCTGCATTTAAACCAATATCTTTATTTTCGTAAGTTAGAGATGTTGAAACACCATCACCAAATCCATTACGACTACCTTTTTGACCACTTGCAGAGTTATCTAGAGGTATTGTTTGACCGTTTTTATCCTTAGTAGTTTCATTCTGTTCACCTTGTTGGAACATAATGTTAAATGCTAAACCAGCCAATAATTTTTTATCAGTTTCAAAACCAATAACATTGTTAAGACGATCTTCACCTACTAATACCGCTGTCATATCAAGATCATTGTGATCATTGAAAATATCTTGGTTATTACCAGCAGCTGTTTTAAAGTAAGAATCAAAACGACCAATTTTTAATGTTGCAATACCATCAGATTTAAGACCAATATAACGGTTACGCATACCAAGATCTGTACCATCCCCATCAGTATTTACTTGCCATTCAGCTAAATAAACTGCTGATAAATCATTCGTTAACTTTTCTTCGCCTTTCACACCAAGACGAGAAGCATTTGAGTTAATTTTTGTTACGCTTTCATCTTTAAAGCCATTCTTGTCGATTTGATCTAAAGTCACATTGAGCTTACCATACAATGTAGGTGCTGCTTGCGCTGCATTCATGGCTAAAGTTGCTACAGTAGCAGCAAGAAGCAATTTTTTCATTGAGATTTCTCCAAACACTTTTTTGTAAATGGCTGATGCCTTAGTTACTGTTATAAGCTTGCTTGTGTACATAAAGTTACACAGCTCACTGACTTGTATGCAGTATCGGTAAACTTTGTGACAGATAAGTGAAAGAAAAATGACAGTTTGATGACGATTCATATTTAGTAATAATTATATTTGTTATTGATTTTTATATATTTAATAAATAAAAATGGGGCGAGAAGCCCCATCGTATAGATACTTTTTTACTTACAGCACTGCTTTAATCTTTTCAGCAAAGGTTTTAATCTTTTCCTGATCACCCATTTGTGCTGCATGACGACCAAGTTCATGAACTGAGCTAGGAATCAAATGGAAGTGCACATGTGGAACTGTTTGCCCAGCAGCAACTCCTGAAAGTTGCATTAGTACGATCCCTTTAGCATCTAAAGCGGTTTCAATTGCTTTAGCTATCTTTTGAACAATTTGAATCGTATAGGCTGCTGCATCAGCAGGTAAATCCATCAAAGTAACAGCAGGTGTTTTAGGAATAACTAAAGCATGACCATCTGCTTGAGGCATAATATCCATAAAAGCGAGGACCTGATCATCTTCATAGATTTTGATTGCAGGTAGTTCGCCTCTTAAGATTCTTGCAAAAATATTTTGGTCATCGTACGCCATGATTAGTCCTTTAATATAATGAGATGAGAAGTTTTGCTTTCCAGACAAAAATAGAAAATAAACTGCTAAGACTTAAAAATAAGGCTTTTATTTGCAATTTAATTCTTTTTGACGCTCTTTAATTTCATCTAAGCGTTGTTGCTCTTTGTCAGAAAATTTAGGCTTCGTTGTATGGCAGTTTTCATTACCATATTTAGCCTTGGCATCTGCATCTTTAAAACAAAATCCTTTAGATGCATAGATGAGATTATAGTCATCTTGCAACTTTTTACATTCTTGTTCTGGTGTAGCTGCTTGAAGGTTAAAACCTGTAAGGCTTACCAATCCAGCAAAAACTGCAACCGCAAACTTATTCATGAGGTATTCCTCTAGTTAAAAGGCATGAACTCAAAGAAATTAAGAAAATATGTCTATTTTCACGATTTCACTTAAGTTCAACTACTAATATACGGTTTATCAATGAAATTTCAATGAAACTGTATTATTGGAGTGTAATTTTTATCCATAATTCATTCACACAACACATAAATACCTTATATATCAATAGTTTCCATTAAAAGTCATTAAAAAACTAATTATAGAGATTTTAATCTTACTTTTTCATAAGTCAGAGAAAATACCTATAGTACAAAGAATCAGTGTTTTAAAATAGAATCTAATAACGGCAAAAAATCATCCAAAGAATTTCTAAAATGTCATATAAATTTAAATAGACTATTGTATGCTTATTGCAATTGTCGAGAATGATTCTTCTTTTTGGGGTGGTGGCTGTGAGATTGAATGAAAAAGTTGCTGCAATTGCTTTTTATGCAATTCTTGTCGTATCCATCATAATATTCGGTTTTGGGATTACATTTAAAGACAATACGATTATTGTAATTGGTATATCATTGTTTATGTGTGCATTTCTAGTGAAATCAGAATTTAAATTAGAAGTGTTATTTTGGAAAAATCGCTAACTAAAGTTAGATTAAGATAGGAGAATAGGGCTACTATAATATAACAACCTCTTCTCCCATTCCAATTCACCTATACCTTGAGCTTTTTACTTTAGTATAATTTTTGTCCAATCTTCATACATTTTGACAGCAGAAGAAAAGTCGCTATTGGGTTCTGCAGTAAGGTTTGCTGCTTGAATCAAACTCTGGGTTAAGGCGAGGATAGGCGCTGGAAGCTTTGCATCATGTACTAAGTCTAAGGCAATCCCTGTATCTTTTGCCAATAAGGGCAAGGCAAAGGTGCATGGAAATTCACGACTCAACACACGTTGAGGGAAGATATTTTCCGTCACGAGACTTTTGCCACTAGAAGCATTAATACAATTCAAAGCTGCATCTAGGTTTACACCATGCGCTTTGAGTGTACTAAATCCCTCTGCAACCGACCATAAATTGACTGCCAGTAACATGTTATTAATTGCTTTAACGGCAAATCCTGCACCCGAATCACCTACGTGTTGAATGAGCTTTCCGACTGCTGCCATCGCAGGATAAGCACGTTCAAAAGCATTAATGTCGCCACCCACCATAACCGTAAGTGTTGCATTTTCTGCACCAATGGTTTGTCCACTGACAGGCGCATCGAGAAAATCAATATTTTGTGTTTTCAATCGTTCTGCTAGACGGCGCGCTGCTTCAGGAACACCACTGGTGCAATCAATCCAGATTGCACCTGATCTAATATTCACACCATCAATTAATGTTTCAACGTCATCACTAGTCGGTAAACACGAAAAGATAACATCTGCCTGAACCGCTTCAGCAAGTTCAACCGCCAAAGTGCCAAATTCTGTTGCATGTTGCTTAGCTTTATCAAAGTTACGATTCCAAACGTAAACTTTTTCGAAATACTTGGGTAAATGCGCAGCCATGCGATAGCCCATAGCACCTAAACCGATGAATGCAACAGATTGAGTCATAGTTTACCTTTTTATTGGAGTTGAACGTTCTGATAACCAAGTTTTCAGTGTTGGCCAGAACTCAATTGAACTGTTTTGACTAGACATTAAACCTAAGTGTCCGCCAGGTATCAGAGTAAACGTGACATCTTGACTATTTGTCAACTGTGTTAAAGGAAAAGCTGCCTCAGAAGTAACAAGTTGATCACTTTTACCTGCACCAACTAACAATGAACATTCAATGTTTTTAAGCTCAATGGTTTTATTCTTTAATGTGATTGCACCATTTTTTAATGGATTTTGCATCCAAACATTAAACAACATGTCTTGGTTGATCCCCCCAGGGTAATCAATCATATTATTTAAGAAATGGCTGAGTGTGGCGTCTTCTTGTACCAGTTTGAGGTTATCAAGATTTTTGAGCAATTGAATATTGCCATCAATCCAACTCTTAGGATCTAACAATTTAAAACCTAATGAGTTTAAAAAACCAGGTGAATGAATCATCAACTTAGGTAAACGGTTACAGATATAATCTTTGATGGTTGGGTTACGCGTCGTAATATATGCCAGTGTTTTATATAATTTTCCGATATAACCCGATGCATAACTATCAATCGGACTGCCTAAAACAATTAAATTTTTAACCGCATTTGGCTTGTGTCGAGCGGTGTAAAGTGTGACAAAAATTCCAGCCATACTCCAACCATGCAAAGAGATTTTTTCAGATTTAGAATGTTTTTGGATAGCTTCAATACAACGTGGAATAAATTTATCGATAAAAGATAAGAAATTCACTTGGTAGTTCTTGTAAGTCAACTTACCCCAGTCAATTAGATAAACATCAAACCCACTTTCTTGAAAATGTTTAATCAAAGAGCGGTATGGATATAGATCATAAATATCCATGTTGATGGCAAGAGGAGCTGTAAATACCAATGGCTCTTTGTAACGTTTGTTTTCAGAAGCATAAAAACGAACACGAGTTTGTTTAAATTCAGCAATCACTTGATAAGGTGTCGATTGTGACAATACAAGCCTATCTGCATCGAAGACACGCATAGCCAGATGTTTAAAATTTATTTTTTGCTGTTCTACAAGTGATTTCATCTTTGAAAGTCTCATCATGAGTCAAGATTGCACGAAGTCTAAGCGATAATTTCATCTTACGCCTTGACCTTAAATACATTAGGCGCTCAAAATGTTGGCATATTTAAACACCTGATCATAAGGCATACAAAACGATGAATCCAAGCGATGATTTAGAATATCAACTTGAAACACTGGCTATTCGCACAGGGCATGATCGTACCTTTGAAGGGGAACATAGTGAACCTATCTTTTTAACATCTTCGTTTGTTTGCGAAAGCGCCGCAGATGCTGCCGCAAAATTTTCTGGGCAAATCGCAGGAAATACATACTCACGTTATACCAACCCAACAGTACAAGCCTTTGAAAAACGTTTAGCAATATTAGATGGCGCAGAGCGTGCAGTTGCGACCAGTTCTGGTATGGCTGCTGTACATGCGATGTGTATGGCATATTTAAAAGCTGGCGATCATGTGATTTGTTCTCGCGCAGTGTTTGGTTCAATCATTGCTTTATTTGAAAAATATGTTGCTAAATTTGCTGTAGAAGTGACTTTTGTCGATTTGGATGATCTTGAAGGCTGGAAACAAGCGATTCGTCCAAATACACGTATTCTCTTTATTGAAACACCCTCGAATCCTTTGGCACAGGTTGGTGATATGCAAGCAATTGCAGATATTGCCCATGCCAATGGCGCATTATTTGCTGTAGATAACTGTTTTTGTACACCAGTATTGCAACAACCTATCAAGTTTGGTGCTGACTTAGTGCTTTATTCAGCAACAAAATATATTGATGGTCAGGGGCGTGCATTAGGTGGTGCAGTTGTTGGTAAAAACGATTTACTTGAAGAAATTAATGGCGTTGTGCGTACCCTTGGTAATTCAATGAGCCCATTTAATGCATGGATTTTCTTAAAAGGTTTAGAAACGCTGAGTATTCGTATGAAAGCGCATTGTGAAAATGCACAAATACTTGCGGAGTGGTTACACCAACATGAAAAGGTTGAAAAAGTGTATTACGCTGGTTTAACAGATCATCCCGGACATGAATTAGCCAAAAAACAGCAAAAAGGTTTTGGCGGTGTTGTCTCTTTTGTCGTAAGAGGCGAACGTGAAGGTGCGTGGACGGTTATTGATAATACGCGCTTCTTATCGATTACCAGTAATTTAGGCGATGTTAAGTCAACAATTACACATCCAGCAACGACCTCACATGGTAGAATGTCGCCTGAAGCCAAACAGGCTGCAGGAATTGAAGAAGGCTTAATTCGTGTTTCTGTTGGCTTGGAAGATATTAATGATATTATTCGCGACTTATCACGCGGTTTAGATTTAATTTAAGAGAGAAACTTATGAACATTAATATGCTCATGCAGCAAGCTCAGCGCATGCAAAAAGATATGGAATCAAATCTTAAAAAAGCCAAAGAAGAGCTTGCTAATACGGAAGTTCATGCTGAAGCTGGCGGTGGTTTGGTTAAAGTAACTATGACTTGCCGTAATGTCGTTAAGCGTATCGAAATTAGCCCAGACTTATTACAAGATGAAGCTGATATGATTGAAGATCTGATTGCTGCTGCGATGAATGATGCAGCACGTCAAGCCGAAGCTATTTCTGAAGAAAAACTTCAAGGTGCCAATTCAGGCATGGGCTTACCGCCAGGTTTATCTGGTTTATTCTAAGCCAAAAGTCTCTAAGTCTGTTGGTGAGGCTTAGAGAACCTTTTTTATAAATAATAGAGTTGATCTGTGTTTAGTGAACGATTTGAACAGCTAGTTCAAGCATTGCGTATTTTACCAAGCGTTGGTCCAAAATCTGCACAACGGATGGCATTACATTTGTTGATGAAAAATCGTGAAGGTGCTTTTGCATTATCTTATGCATTACACGAGGCTTCGAGCCATATTCACGAATGCCATATTTGTCATTCATTAACTGAAAATGAAATTTGTGATATTTGTGCATCTGTAGAAAGAGATGAGCAATTGCTTTGTGTGGTTGAATCTCCAGCTGATGTCATGGCAATCGAACAAAGTGGAAGCTTTAGAGGTAAATATCATGTACTTGGTGGTCATTTGTCTCCATTGGATGGAATAGGTCCTGAAGAAATTGGTATTCCATATTTGATTCAACGATTAAGCCAAGGACAGATTGAAGAAGTAATTTTAGCAACTAATGCCACCGTGGAAGGTCAAGCGACAGCACATTACTTAGTTGAGGCAACCAAACATTTGCCAATTCACATGACCAGAATCGCACAAGGCGTGCCACAAGGTGGCGAATTAGAATATGTCGATAGTCATACGTTAAGTCAAGCGGTACATAATCGTATGAAGATGAAATAGTTTTATATTTATTGTAAATTCATGCTATTAATTTAAACAAATAATTCACTTTTACATTTTGTCTAACATTATTTTAGGTATATTTGCTTTAATTTATGGCAGTATAAGCAAACGAAAAGGATTTTCGTTTTTGATGAATAGAATAGGAGTAATTTCATGTTTTTCATGTGGAATAGTGATTAAATTATTCTTTGTAGATTTAATTTAGTTTCGTTTCAGCAAAAACTGTATTTTTACAGTTGTATTGCTAGTGTTTTTTATTATTTTACTTGAGCAAATATGTTTCAGTTCATTCAACAGCAAAAAGACCTTGCTGTTCTCCTCAGTCAAATGGAACAATGTTCTACCTACGCACTTGATACTGAGTTTATTAAGGTTGATACCTTATATCCAAAACTTGGGGTATGCCAGATTAATTGTAATGGTCAAATTGCTTTACTAGATGGAGTAGCACTTGATTTAGAGCAGTTTTGGCAGAAGGTTTTTACTGCACAGCAGAATATCTTTCATGCTTGTGGCGAAGATATTGATTTAATTTATCATTATGCAGATCAAAAACCATTAAAAAATGTATTTGATACGCAGATCGCAATGGCATTTCTTGGTCATGGGCTTCAGGTAAGCTATCAAAATGCATTAAAAACCTGCCTAAATATTGATATTGATAAGGATCAAACTCGCTCAGATTGGTTGGCACGCCCTTTAAGCCAAGAGCAAATTAATTATGCCGCAAATGATGTCTTATATTTGACAAAGCTCGCTGATACATTAAAACATGATTTACAGCGTAAAGGGCTTTATCAATATGTTTTGGAAGATTGTCAGAATTTAACGAAAGAAATTGCGATAGAAACTCCATTGACAGAGCTATATACCGATATTGGTAATTATCGCCATTCACGTCGTGAGTTAATGCAATTACAGCAGCTCAGTATTTGGCGTGAGCAAATTACCAAAGCCATGAATCAACCGCGTAGTTTTGTTCTCAAAAATACAACAATGCTAGATTTAGTGGAAAAAAATCCACGTAATAATTTCCAACTTGCCCAAGTTAAAGATATTCGCCCAAACATTGTACGTGAACATGGCAAAACCATATTGGATTTATTAAAGTTTTTACCACCTGAAGATGAATGGCCATTAAGAATGGCAAGACCAGTGAAGAATAATTCTAAAGAAGTTGCCCCTCAAATTGATGCTTTAATCGATCGAGTCGTGTTTGAAACTGGCATTCCTAAAGAAGTCTTGCTACGGAAAAAATGGCTGAATGCGATTTATGAGCATGTGGTTTTTCATCTGGATGAACAGGATTTACCCAACTATTTATTGGGCTGGCGTTATGAAATCTTAACAAGACCATTTATTGAACTGCTGCGGCAGGACATTGAATATTTGGGCACACAGATGAAGATTTCCCACTAAACAAAACACGACTGCTGCGTTAACATTCCTTAATGTACCTGTTATTTTTTTCATGTATGCTGTTTTTGATTGATAAGAGTTGTGAGTAAACATGCACTGCGATATTTATAGATCGAGCAAAAAAGACGAAATGTATATGTATATTGCTCGTCCAGACTATCCTGATGATAAGGCAGCAGAAAACCCGTTTGAGGGGATTCCTGAAGCTGTGTTACAAGCATTTGGCAAGGCAACTTTTGTAATGCATTTGGAACTTCATGGTGAGCGCAAACTTGCACGTGTAAATGTATTGCATGTCTTAGACTCATTACAGACCAAAGGCTTTTTTATTCAAATGCCGCCAGAAGGACTGATTAATCCAAATGCGGTAGAACCAGAGGGTTTGCGTGGTGCTTGAAACGATAACTGCAATATGGTCTCACATTCTATCTGTACTGGATCAATTCCCTGAAGAGAATGTTGCGATTATTGTGTATGTTACAGGTGCAATGATTGCATTATGGTGTTGGTATCGTTTGATGTCACGTATACCTAATCCAATAGGCGGAATTCTTTGGATTATTGTTTTTGCAATCCTCGCTACACCAACAATCTCTGAAGGTCCCAATTCAGAATTAGCACCTGCTATTTTTGGTTTGATTTTTGGTGTGCTCACAAAAGAGCATGTTTTAATCTGGTCAAATTTATCTTTGATTCTATTTGTCATTGGTACAGGATTATTGATCGGCTTCTGCTGGTCAAAATACAGTGCAAATAAACTTGCACGTTCGGTTTAGATATTCACATAAAGTTAAAGAAAAATAAGGTTTTCAAATGTCTGCTGATACACAACACTTCACTGGTACAGATCAATATATTGCAACTGACAGCCTGAAACTTGCGGTAAAAGCCGCGCGTGCTTTACAAAAACCATTATTGGTGAAAGGTGAGCCAGGTACAGGTAAAACATTACTTGCAGAACAAGTTGCAGAAAGTTTAGGTCTAAAACTAATTACTTGGCATATCAAATCAACAACCAAAGCTCAGCAAGGTTTGTATGAGTATGACGCAGTTTCTCGCTTGCGTGATAGCCAGTTAGGTGATGACCGAGTCTATGACATTAAAAACTATATTAAACCGGGTAAATTGTGGGAAGCATTTAGGAGTGAAGAACGTTGTGTATTGTTAATTGATGAAATTGACAAAGCAGATATCGAGTTCCCGAATGACTTATTGCATGAACTTGACAAAATGTCGTTTTATGTTTATGAGACTGGTGAAACCATTACCGCAACACAACGCCCAATTGTGATTATTACTTCGAATAATGAAAAAGAATTACCAGATGCATTCTTGCGTCGCTGCTTCTTTCACTATATTGAATTTCCTGATGAAGCAACGATGCGTGAAATTATTGCAGTGCATTTTCCAAATATTTCGAATACTTTGGTCAGTGAAGCATTGCAAATATTCTTTAAATTACGTGAAGTCACGAATTTAAAAAAACCACCATCAACGTCAGAGTTAATTGACTGGTTAAGCTTGCTTATGGCAGATGATATGCCTGAAGACGTATTGCGTAATCATGATAAATCTAAAGCAATCCCACCATTGTATGGTGCGCTGATTAAAAATGAACAAGATGTACAATTACTTGAACGTTTAGCTTTTATGTCACGCCGTTAAGAGTGTAATCACATGTTTGTGCGATTGTTTTACACCTTACGTAAATATGGCGTACCTGTTACAACTCGTGAGTTGATTGATCTCAACCAAGCGGTTGCATCAGGTCTGGTATTTGCAGATCAGGAAGAATTCTATCAGTTGGCTAAAACAGTTTTAGTCAAAGATGAACGTTTCTTTGATAAATTCGATCGTGCCATGAAAGATTATTTTGATGGCATTGAAACTTTTGATTTAGATGAACTACTTAAACAAGTTCACAAGTTACCTAAAGACTGGTTTGACCTAGAACTCTTAGAAAAACATCTGACACCAGAGCAACGTGCTGAGCTACAAAAAGCAGGTTCTTTGGAAGAACTGATGAAAATGTTGGAAGAACGTTTACGTGAACAGCATAAAAAACATCAGGGTGGCAATCGTATGATTGGTACAGGTGGAACTTCACCTTTTGGTTCTTTTGGTGATCATCCAGAAGGTGTCCGAATAGGTGGGCCAGGGCGTAAACGTTCAGCGGTAAAAGTATGGGAGCAGCGTAAATACCAAAATCTTGATGATGATCAAGTTTTGGGAACACGTCAGATGCAAATTGCATTACGCCGATTACGTAAGTTTGCCCGTCAGGGTGCAGCTGAAGAACTCGATGTTGACGGTACCATCCGTGAGACTGCAAAGCAGGGTATTCTGGATGTACAGCTCGTTCCTGAGCGCCGTAACCGTATCAAGGTACTGATGCTGTTTGATGTCGGTGGTTCGATGGATGCCTATATCGCTGAGTGTGAAAAATTATTTAGTGCGGCGAAGTCAGAGTTCAAAACCTTAGAATATTTCTATTTCCATAATTGTCTCTATGATTATGTTTGGAAAGACAACCATCGACGTAGTTCAACACGCATGAATACATGGGATCTATTCCATACCTATGGACGTGATTACCGTGTGATTGTGGTGGGTGATGCCAGCATGGCACCGTATGAGTTAAAGTCTGCGGGCGGCTCGGTTGAATATATGAATGATGAAGCTGGGGAGGTGTGGTTAAGACGCTTACGCCAGCATTATGATAAAACTGCCTGGCTGAATCCCGAACTTGAGGGTTATTGGCATTACACCCAGACCATTCAATGGATTAAGGAAGTATTTGATAATCATATGTATCCAATGACCTTAAAAGGCATTGAGGATATGACCAAGTATTTATCTCGTTAAACATCAAAAGGCTGATTCATACTGGATCAGCCCAGTTTTCCAGTGTTAAATTTGTAATACGATTAAATTCCTTACAATTGTTGGTCACCAAAATACATTTTTCGGCAAGTGCATGACTTGCAATCCATAAGTCATTATTACCAATCGGTGTTCCAGCTTGTTTGAATAATAGTGCATGATGAGCATAATACTCACAGAGTTGTTGTTGAGTGCTATAAAGGACAGCGATTCGCAGAATTAGGTTTTCAAGCTGTTTTAAAACAACAGTTTTTCTTTGGCTACCATATGCTCCTTTTAATAATTCCGCATAACTGATAAATGACATGCATAATTCATCATCCTGTGAGAGTTGATTGACTCGTTCAATTACACTCATTGGTTTATTCTTTATAAAATAGACCAGAATATTGGTATCCAGCATATATTTCATAAAACATCACGCTCTTGTACATGGTTGTCCTCCAAGCGATTTTTTTCTAGAGTGTCAATAAAGTCATGATCAAATTCATTTAAGGCTTGCCATAATGCTTCACCTCGATTTTCGGTTAAATCAGACAGGGGATGAATAACCAGATCGCCATCTTGATTTAAATAAATTTCTACTCGCTTAGTATTTAAACGAAATTCTTGTGGAATACGAACGGCCTGACTATTGCCATTCATAAATACGCGAGATGTAATTGATGTGCTCATCATAACCCCCAATGTATGTACATATAGTGTGTACATTAAAACATGAAATTAGAATACTGACTAGTATTTAACCAATCTAATTGATCTATTTTTTGTTTTCAGTGGATTAATGATTAAACATTAAAAAATAGTTGAAAAACACGATAGAATAAGTCGTTTTGCAATCTTCTTTTGCCTGTGGAGACCTACGTGGATCGACCAACCATTTCCCCTGAACATTTACAAGAAGCGTCTGAGCATTTGTCAACAATTCGGGATTTTATCCGTTTTGGGGTAAGTGCATTACGCCAATACGATGCACATTTGGGGCAAGGTACAGAAGATTATTTTGCAGAAAGTTCAGCTCTGGTTTTACAAACACTGTCACTGGAATGGTCTGCTGATGCCGAGATTCTGGATGCCAAACTTTTACCAAGTGAAAAAGCTGAATTTTTAAGTTTATTGGAACGCCGTATTAATGAGCGTGTTCCGACCTCATATTTATTGAATCTTGCATATTTCTTTAATAAACCTTTTTATGTGGATGAGCGTGTACTGATTCCACGTTCACCAATTGCTGAGGCGATTGAACAACGTTTTGCGCCATATTGTCTGGATGAAAATGGGCAGATGCGTGAAGCCTTGAATAATTTACCTGAGAATCCAGTAGCAAAAACGCCGCAACGTATTCTGGATATGTGTACAGGTTCGGGATGTATTGCTGTGGCCTTGGCTTATGCTTTCCCAGACTCGGAAGTGGATGCAACCGATATTTCCAAAGAAGCACTGGAAGTTGCCTCAATCAATGCAGAACATCATAACAAGCAATATCAAATTGCATTGCTTGAATCTGACCTGTTCGCAAAAATTCCTGCTGAAAATCAATATGATCTTATCGTGAGCAATCCACCGTATGTTGATGCAGAAGATATGGCGGACTTACCTGATGAATTCCTGCATGAACCTGAGTTAGCCTTGGCTGCGGGTCAGGATGGTTTAGACTTAGTTCGCAAGATGTTGGCGCAGGCGGCTGACTATCTCACTGAAGATGGCCTGATTGTGATTGAAGTGGGTAACTCTGAATGGGCAATGCGTCAGAACTTTAATACCGTTGACTTCCATTGGCTGACATTCCAGAAAGGTGGTACAGGTATTTTTGCACTCACTGCTGAACAATGCCGCCGTTATAAAGATATATTCGAACAGTCAGTTATATAATAAAAGAGACAATACCATGTCAATAAAAGAGGCTTTAGTACACATCAAACCAGATTTGACTTCAACACAAGTTGAACAGTTTGAACAAGACATGATTTCACTCAAAAATAAATGGAATCAGGCAGATATTAACACAATTAATAGTGAAGATTTCCAAAAAAAGATAAATGATCAATTTGATCATTTACTGGTTCAATTAGGTTATGGGGCTTATGACCCTGATGATGCGGAGCGTTTAATTCATCAGCTTTATTTAATGTCAGGTTATAAAGGTTTGATGGAATATATTGTAATTGCATATCGACAATTTGGTGATGACTCTACATTAAGTTATACCTATGAATTGATGTTAGATGAAATGCGTAGCAGCTTTGATGAAGAATAGGATAGGTTAGAAATGGCAGGCAATAGTATCGGTCAACTTTTTCGGGTAACCACCTGTGGCGAGTCACATGGTGTCGGGTTAATGGCAATTGTTGATGGTGTACCACCAGGCTTGGCACTGTGTGAAGAGGATTTGCAAAAGGACTTAGACCGCCGTAAACCAGGAACCTCTAAATTTGCGACCCAGCGTAAAGAACCTGATCAGGTTGAAATTATTTCAGGTGTTTTCGAAGGAAAAACAACCGGAACTTCGATCGGTTTACTAATTCGTAATACAGATCAAAAATCAAAAGATTACGGTAATATTGCTCAAACTTTCCGCCCTGGTCATGCTGACTATACATACACGCAAAAATACGGTTTCCGTGATTATCGTGGTGGTGGTCGTTCAAGCGCTCGAGAAACAGCAATGCGTGTTGCTGCAGGTGCGATTGCAAAAAAATATCTAGCTGAGAAATTTGGAATCGATATTCGTGGTCATGTCACTCAAATCGGTAATGAGGTTGCTGAGAAATTAGATTGGAATGAAGTGCCAAATAATCCATTCTTTTGTGGTGATGTTGATGCTGTCCCTCGTTTTGAACAACTTGTGACTTCATTGCGTGAGCAAGGAACGAGTTGTGGGGCTAAACTGGAAATCCTCGCTGAGAAGGTTCCTGTGGGTTGGGGTGAACCTGTTTTTGATCGATTAGATGCTGATATTGCACATGCGATGATGAGCATTAATGCTGTAAAAGGCGTTGAGATCGGGGATGGTTTCGCTGTTGCGGGTCAATTTGGTCACGAAACTCGTGATGAATTAACCACAGATGGTTTCCTTGCAAATCATGCTGGTGGAATTTTAGGTGGTATTTCAAGTGGTCAAACCATTCGTGTCGCGATTGCTTTAAAACCAACCGCAAGTATTACCACTCCTGGTAAAACCATTACAATTGATCGAGAAAACACGGATGTGTTAACCAAGGGTCGTCATGATCCTTGTGTGGGCGTTCGAGCGACTCCAATTGCTGAAGCAATGTTAGCAATTGTTTTAATGGATCATTTTTTAAGACATCGTGCACAAAATGCCGATGTGATTCCACCATTTAAGCCAATCGAACCTTAATTTAATATAAGCTTATAATTAAACCACACATATAATGAATCATATGTGTGGCTTTAATAGTATTTTAAATGTATCTTTAAAACCTTTTTTAGTATTATTAAATTCAACAACAAAATTATAGTGCTTCAGAAATAACATTATCTGAAGTAGAAATATGATACTGATTTCTGCCATTACTCTTGGCCACATATAATGCGTGGTCAGCCTGAGAAATAAATTCTGAAAGACTATCATTTAAACGGGGGGTGACTGTTGCTACACCCACACTGATCGTTACATATTTAGAGACATTACTTCTAGGATGTGCAATCC
>CAZKJI010000004.1:0-45860 GCA_964553005.1 uncultured Acinetobacter sp.
AGGAAGAAAAAGCCTGATAGGACAAGGGCCCTATGAAATTTGTCGTGTACAGAGGTCACCGATGATGAAAACACTGGCACACATTGGGCATTTTCTACTTTATTTAATGTTGCTGGCCTTGCCTATCACAGGCTGTCTATTTAGCTGGAGTGCAGGCTACCCTGCTCCTGTGCTGTATTTATTTGAAATTCCTCGTCTGATTCAGGACAATCCTGAACTGCTTGCCATCGTCAAACCCCTGCATATTTACCTGTCATGGTTTGCTGGCTTACTGATTGCTGGACATATTCTGGCAGCCATTAAACATCATGTGATTGATAAGGATAATGTCTTGCTCAGTATGTTGAGACAGCCTAAATAAAACAACAGCCATAAAAAAACCGCTTCACGCGGTTTTTTTAAACTTAAATCTTTTTAATTTCTGCAATCCATTTCTGCTTTTCCTGATCAGAAATAAATGAAGCCTCAAAAGAGTTGATTGCAAGCTGCTTTAACTCCTGATTGCTTAAATCCAAAGCTTGCTGGATGGCAATAAAATTATCATTCATATAACCACCAAAATAAGATGGATCATCTGAATTGACTGTGACATGCACACCTTGTTGCAACAAACGGCGAATATTATGCTCTTTCATGTCATTCACTACACACAGCTTTAAGTTGCTGAGTGGGCAAACTGTCAAAGGCATTTTCTCTGCGATCAGGCGGGCCATGAGTTGCTTATCTTCCTCTGAACGCACACCATGATCAATACGGTTCACCTTCAATAAATCCAGTGCTTCCCAGATATATTCTGGTGGCCCCTCTTCACCTGCGTGGGCCACAATCAGGAACCCTGCCTCACGGGCTTTGGCAAAGACACGTTCAAACTTCGCAGGTGGATGACCTACCTCACTTGAGTCCAGACCAACCGCAATAATTTCATCTTTGAATGGCAATGCCTGCTCAAGCGTTTCAAACGCTTTTTCTTCACTTAAATGACGCAGGAAACACATGATCAGTTGGGAACTAATCCCCAATTTTTCTTTAGCATCTATACAAGCACGCTTTAAACCCAGAATCACCGTGGCAAATTCCACCCCACGCTCAGTATGCGTTTGAGGATCAAAGAACATTTCAGTATGTACCACTTTATCTTCAGCACATTTCTCAAAGTACGCCCATGCAAGGTCATAAAAATCCTGCTCATGTACCAGCACATTGGCACCTGCGTAGTAGATATCCAAGAAAGACTGAAGATTATGGAAGTTATAGGCCTGCTTAACCTCTTCAACCGACTGATATGGAATCTGAATCTGGTTGCGTTGTGCGATGGCAAACATCAACTCTGGTTCAAATGTCCCTTCAATATGCACATGCAATTCGGCTTTTGGTAAGGCCTGTATCAGTTCAATTGCATTCATCATTTTTCTCCAAAGAAAAAAGGATGCCGCCAGCCATAGCGACATCCTTTTATTGACTTATATATTAACCGCCAAAGGCAATAAACTTAAACACCCAAAGGGCTGCAATAATCCAGACCATATAAGGAACGGTTTTTGCCTTACCCGTGCATAATTTAATCAGTGCATAGCTAATAAAGCCCATTGCAATACCATCTGCAATTGAGTAGGTAAATGGCATAAACACAATGGTTAAAAAGGCAGGAACCGCTTCAGTGATATCTTCCCAGTCAATATGGGTGATGCCCTGAATCATCAACACGCCAATGAATAGCAACGCAGGTGCTGTCGCAAAGCCAGGCACTGATTGCGCCAAAGGTGCCAGAAATAAACAGCCAATGAACAATAGGGCAACCACAACTGCGGTTAAACCTGTACGTCCACCTGCCGCTACACCCGAAGCAGATTCAATATATGGTGTAGTGGATGATGTACCTAAAGCTGCGCCCGCAACAATGGCGGTTGAATCTGCAAACAAGGCTTTCTTCAGACGCGGTAATTTTCCATCCTGCAACAAACCAGCACGATGTGACACGCCTACCAGTGTTCCCGTACTATCAAACAGGTCAACAATAAAGAAGACAAAAATCACGCCCACCATACTTGCGGTAAACAGGCCTTCAAAGTCCATTTGCATAAATGTCGGTGCGATGGATGGAACCTGTCCAACAACACCCTTGAACTCGTTTAGGCCCAAAGCTGTCGCAATCCCAGTAATTACCAGAATACTGATAATGATAGCACCACGCACTTTAAATTGATGCAAAACCACAATCATCAGAAAGCCAAACAGGGCAAGCAACACCGTTGGCTGCTTGATATCACCCAGACCCACAAGGGTCGCAGGATTATCCACAATAATTCCTGCATTTTTCAGTGCAATCAGGGCAAGGAATAAACCAATACCACCACCGATGGCAAACTTCAGCGACATGGGAATAGCATTGACAATGGCTTCACGAATCTTAAAGAAGCTAATCGCCAGGAATACAATTCCTGAAACAAAAACCGCCGCAAGTGCGGTTTGCCACGGCACCCCCATTCCCAGACAGACAGAATAGGTAAAATAGGCATTCAGGCCCATCCCAGGTGCAAGTGCTATTGGATAATTCGCAATCAGCCCCATCACCAAACAGCCGATTGCGGCAGCCAGACAGGTCGCAACAAACACAGCACCATGATCCATACCCGTTTCAGACAGGATAAGCGGGTTTACAATAATGATGTAACACATGGTCAAAAATGTGGTTACACCTGCTAGAACTTCGGTTCTAAAGCTGGTTTTATTTTCGCTTAGTTTAAATAAGCGTTCCAACAAACCAGCCGAAGCATGAGGCGTTGTCATAACATGGCACCTGTAAAATCCAAGATCGTAGAATTGAAATCTATACGCTTGTGTTGAAACATTTTTTCAATGGGCACAAAACGGCATATAAAGCGACAAAGCAATCTATATGCCAGCTTCATACCTGTTACTGAAACAATCTATATAAAATTCGATTCCGCTATCAGAACGTAAAAAGCCGCATAACAAGATGCAGCTTTTTTATTTAATGGTAAATATTTTAGCAGATTCCATAGAAAACTGACGCATGGTCAGATAAAAAAGCATATAGATTCCCCAGTTCAGCCAATGCCAAACATCTGTCCAGCCACACCATAATGGACACCGATGCCTAGTTTTGGCGATTTGAATGGGAAAAATGCGTGGTATTTACATAGTGGGTATGTTGCTGGATTGTATTTAGGTTATGTTCAGCATCATTCACAATTTTAATAATTTCCTGACGTTTCTTGTTTTGGGAATCCATATAGGCAGCATACCCTAAAACAAGGACTGAACAGACCATAACCAGTGCAAGCAATATCTTCATTATTATCTCTATCGTATGGTTTTCTTTAAAACAAACAAAAATGAGAAACAAATAACATTTAATAATCACAAACTAAAAACAAGTCACAATTACACAATCATTTAAATATTAATTTTGTACATTTCTTACCCACTAAATACTAGAATATTCCAATTTTAAAATCAATGACTTTTTATATTATTCAATAAGATAGATATGAATTATTTTATCAATTTTACCAAAATATAAATTCATCAACCTTTAATCAAGATTTTTTTGATAAGCAAAGGGTGCTGAACTTGATTAGCAAAATCTACAGTTTTTTGGAATTGATAGTTGAATCAAATCAGGAAACCATGTGCTGTGTCAGGCGGCTCACTCTATTGTGCTTCCTCATTAAATGAATAAAAAAATAATCTCAAATTCAAGCTATTACCGCACAGATATTCGATTTTTCTACACAATTTTACATTAGTCTATATTCAAAATAATTTGATCATCAATGTTTTGGGGTAATTTCAATGAAGCATCCATTCCGCTATGGAAAGCTGACCGTACTCAGCTCGGCTTTACTCAGCCTAAGTTCTTCAGTTTTAGCAAATGATGTTGAATCCACCACAGCGCCAGCCTCATCTCCTGCTGAACAGACAGCACAGGTGCTCCCTACACTGTCATTCAAGGCATCGGCGGAACCACAAAAACCAAAAGATGATGATATTAGTGCAGTGCCTAAAACCATCATCACCCGTGATGAAATGCTCCAGTATGGCGACCAGACAGTTATGGATGCCTTACGTCGCGCCGCTGGTTTCCAGTTACCAAGTGGCCCAGGCCCACGTGGCGGAAATGGTGCTTCTGGCATGCGTTTCCGTGGTGGTGGCGCACCGACATTCCTGATCAATGGTGAACCTGTGCAAGGTGGTCCACGCGGTGGCATGTCCATTGTTGACACCATTACTCCAGACATGATCGAACGGATTGAGGTGGTCAAGCAGCCAAGTGTCGCTCAGGCGTCTGTCGCATCTTCCGCAGTCATCAACATTATTTTAAAGGAACCGCTAGATACCCGTTTAAATGGTTCAGTAAAGCTCGGCTATGGTTTACGCGACAGTGGCAAGCAGGAAGCCGAACGCAAACAGGTCAGCGTTCAGGCCGATGGCCGTGACAATCAGTGGGTCTACAGCTTGTCTGCCAATCAGATGTGGAATGACACTACCTCCATGACCACAACAGAAACAGCCACAGGCACACGTGAGCAGCTACGCACCACCAACCGTACCAGCCAAATGTTCTCCCCTCGTCTGCAATATGAACTGGATGACCAGCAAAAACTCATTGCTGAACTGTTTTATCGCAATAATAAAAGCACAGGGGTACGTGGCGACCAGATTCAGGATGATAAAAATGACAGTATTCGCCTGAATACTCGTTATGAACGTAAGGATAAAGACCTCAGTGACAAGGTTCGCTTAACAATTGAACATCAGACTGAAACGCAATTGACCCGCTCCCCACTCAACAGCATTTATACTGATGAAACCGTGGACGAATATGGTTTGGCCTATGATGGTGTGCGTAAGTTTGACCAAACCCGCCAGATTAAGTTTGGAGTCAGTGCAAACAACAGCCAGTTGGATAACAATGTCAGCCAAAGTCTGGATGAACAACGCTATGCCCTCTACAGTGAGGGAAGCTGGCGCTTTACTGACCGCCAGACTGTCACGTTGGGTGCGCGTCAGGAATGGCTGGACCGTTCAGGTCTGGTGGATTATCAGGACCATCATTTAAGCCCTGTACTTGCCTACCGTTTTGACCTCACCAACCAATGGTCGATTCAAACCAATTTAAGTCAGGCGTTCCGCAGTCCAAACACTGATCGACTGATTCCAAACGTAACGGTTTCCACGGACAGCGATGCAGGTTCACTCAACAATCCTGACCGTGGGGGTAATCCAAGCCTGAAACCAGAAAAGATCAAGGCATTTGAGTCAACTCTGGCATTTGATTCTGCCAGTGGTGGCGTGAACTTAACCGCCTATCACCGTGAAATCAAGGACTATATTGAACGGGTGATTGCACTTGAGGGTAGCCGTTATGTTGAACGCCCACAAAACCAGAATGAAGCCACCACCTATGGTGTGGAATTCTCTGGCCGTTATGCACTAAAACAGACTGAAGCTGGACATGCCTTTATGCTCAATGGACAAGTCTCAACCGTACGGGCAACCATTGAAGATGCCCAGCACAATGACCGTCTGGTGAGTGATGTTGCACCTTATACCGCGAGTTCAGGCATTTCATACAGCTACAAGCCTTGGCAGCTCTCCACCAGCATCAATGTCAACTATACGCCTGAATTTACCCGTGCTCTGCATGGCCAACCTTATAACCGTACCACCAACCAGCGTTTCAATGTGGACATTGCGGCAACCAAACGCTTTGCCAAAAACTGGTCAGCCAGCCTAAACCTGAACAATATTTTAAGCACTGACTACAAAGAGCGTTTAACCAACCAATCTGATGGTAGCCTCTATCAGGCCCGTAACAACGAAGCAATTCCAAGTTTCCAGTTTACAGTTGAAAAGAAATTTTAATCCGCCCCTTATACAAAAAGCCAGTAAGTTCACTTACTAGCTTTTTTCTTGGTGATTTTTTCTATTTAGTAAACATCACGTTGGTAACGTTGCTCATGCCTCAACTGTTCAACCAGCTCATTACCCAGAATTTCTTTTAGGACTTGATCCACACCACTAGCCATACCATTCAAGCTACCACAGACATACACGGCCGCACCTTGTTCAATCCATTGTTTTAAACGTGCAGACTGCTGCTTTAACATATCCTGAACATAGATTTTTTCAGCTTGATCACGTGAGAATGCATAATCAACATGTTGTAAAAAGCCATGCTGTTGCCAATACTGAATTTCAGCATGATATAAATCGTCAAACTGTTGTTGCCTTTCTCCAAAAATCAGCCAGTTTTGCCTGTAGCTCCACTGCTCCCGTTGCTTTAAATGGGCAACCAGACCAGCAATCCCCGTCCCGTTGCCAATCAGGATTAAAGGCTGTGGGCAATGCGATAAATGGAAGCTTGGATTGTTACGGATATGTGCCTGAAGCGGTTGGTTTTGCTGCAAACCTACCGTCAACCAGCCAGAACCCAGTCCAAGACCTGTTTCCGTCTGTTGCTGCCTCACCACCAGTTCAATCAGACCATTTTCAGGCAAGCTGGCAATCGAATATTCACGCTTGGGTAATTTGTCAAAATGTTCCAGCCATTGTGTAAATGAATGATGCTCACGCTTTGGCAGTGTTCTTAAATTCAGCGTTTTTAATGCATCTATATCATTAAAATCATCCTGCTGATGCACAGCTAGAAACTGTCGAATCTCAGCAATGTTATTTTCACACTGAATTTCCAGAATATCACCTGATGACCAAACCAGTTCCTGCTCAGCAACCAACTGAATCTTATAAATGGGTTGGCCAGCACTGCCCACATTTAGACACTGACGATGGGCAAACTTGAGTTCAATAGTTTCCCATTCATTATCCAGTGCTGTCAGCCTCATTGCCGTCAACTGTTCCAGACCTGTTAGCCATTGTTCCAGATCACCGCTATTGAGCTGATCTACCAGAACTGTGGAAAATAAAGGCTGGGCTTTTTGTTGTAAAAGCCATTGTTCAATGCTTTGCCCAAACTGACAGAAGTTTGTATAGCGTTTATCACCTAACGCAAGAATAGCGAAAGACAAATGTGATAAATCTATAGGCTGCGGTAATATCTTATGCACAAAATGCTGGGCATCATCAGGTGCATCACCCTCGCCATAGGTACTGACCACCCACAAAATCCGTTGATATTGGGTCAGGTCAGTGATCGTCAATTGCTGAATATTTTTAAGCGTGACCTGTTTATCAATAAGCTGTAATTCTTCAACCGTATGCTTTGCCCAAGATTCAGCATGACCTGACTGACTGGCATAGACTACCAAATAAGCATGATCGCTTTGAATCAGTACTGTATTGCCATTGCGTTGCGACCAAAGTAACCATGCGATAATAAAAATATGCAAACTCAATAATATTGCAAGAATCACAATCATGGTCATGACAGCTTGAGTCATTGTTTCACCTTAGATGGCAGACCAAATGAGCAGAATAATGGCGAATAAACTGCATGCGGTTAACAGCAAATGTGTGACCAAACGCGTTTTGATGGTCAGGAAAAGGATATAACCTGCCAACGACAACAGGATAATGATGATGGCACTGACATCAATCAGCCAACTCCAGGCCGTACCCACATTTTTTCCACGGTGCAAATCATTGAGCAGGGATACTGTGGTTGCAGGTTTTTGAGTAATTTCCACCTCACCTGTATCGAGCAACGCCCATACATCGGTTGAGCCTGCTGGACTTTCCAGACGAATCATTATCTCACCATCCAGTACCTCACTACTCTTATAGCGACCAACCAGCGAATGTTTTTCACGTACATAGTCAAGGATAGTTTGACTTGGGTTTTCCTGCTGTTGAACTGTCTCAACAAAACTTTCAGGCAAGCTAAGCTTAACGGTCTGTTCCTGATTAGAGACACTAAACCACTCAGGATGGTTCAGTAACAGCCCTGTGGCGGCAAAAAAAAGTAGGACAATAAAGGCAAAGGCAGAAAGCCAGCCATGCACATAACGTGCATGGCGGTAAAAATCACGGCGTTGATACAAGAGACAAGCCTCTCATGGATTCAGGAAGAAATTAAATTAAGCACCACGTTGGAAGTTCAATTTAACAATACCAATTTCTGCCTGTGCAGGAAGCGTTTGGGTGGCGGCTTTTGGTGCAACATCCAATTCAATAGTTTGATAAGAGTGGTCACCATGCTCACGTGAGGTTTCGATATGAATCAGATATTTACCCGCATTCACAGCCTTGCCCTGTTCATCCTTGCCATCCCAGGCCAATTTATATTGACCAGGTTGACGTGAGGGCTTCGCCACCGCATCCAAGTTTGGCATTTGACGGCCATAACGGCGCCACCAAACATAGTTAGAGTTGATCCATTTTTCATCCTTCCCCCAAACCGCAATGGTACGGACGAGTTTCTTATTGGCATCTGTCACCCATACCGATACATATGGCGCACGATAGTTGTCTACCGCAATTTTTGGAATATTGACTTCGATCTGTGCCTGATAGCCTTTTGGCCATGCGGTTGCTGTGCCACCTGCCGCAACATGGCGCATGATGGCTGGCTGATTGGCATCTAACAGTGTTGACCAGCCCGAACTTTGATACTGTGTACCATCAGTACTGACCAGTTGCGCCTCATATCCCACCAATTGTTCAATTAACTGAATCCCCTCATGTGCAGGCATTGCAGTTAAAGCGGTTGCCAAGGCATCGGCATCAGCAGCGCATTGCCCGACAACCACACACTGTTCCACTGTTTGCACAGGCTGACCTGTATGTGGGTTAAGTAGATGAGATTGTCCCGCAAGATCACGATAACCCTGACCACTGAACGCCACAGCCTGATCCTTAACATTGAGGATTTGTGCTGGTGCCGCATTATCAAAATGTTCATTTGGATTCTGGATACCAATTTTCCAGCCTGCCTGTTGTGGAGACTGTCCCCAAACACGCATATCACCACCAATATCGATGAGGATACCTTGTAAATGCGGAACAGCCTGCTGCGCCGCGACTAAGGCACGGTCAATCACATAGCCTTTTGCATAGGCATCTGGAGCAACCTTGATGGCTGGAGCCAGCGTAATTTGTTTGGTCTGTGGATTTAACTCAATACTTTGTGTTTTTAGTTGCTGTAGTAGTGCTTCCTGCGTCTGGTCATCCAGCTTTTGCACCTGATTACTGTTTTCCCACAGGCTGATCAGTTGCCCTAAACGTGCATCAAAGCCACCACAGGTTGCACTGCGCCATTGCTCACAGGCTGCAATCACATCATATAGTTCTGATGAAGCCGAAATGTTTTGTTCACGGTTCAGTTGGCTAATTTCACTGTCATCACGCCAAACCGATAAAATCTGGTCAAGTCGGGCAATTTCGGTCTGGATTGCCTCTAAGGCCTTTTCTGCATCTTGCTGGTTTGCTGTGGTCACCACAACATCTAAAGAGGTTCCTAAAACATGGTCCTGATGAAGACGGTAACTTGGCAACTGAACAGGTGCTTCCAGCCTGTTTATAGTTGAGGTTGTTTCATTTGCTTGAACTGCCGTGATTGGCGAGATAAATACAGCCAACGCTGCCATCAACGGTGATAAACGGAAGATTATCTGAACTGGGCGAAAAAGTTGAGTTGACGACATACGCAGGGTTCCATTCTTCAGGATTTGCCTAAATCAACGTGGAAGGATTTATGGCAAATGACTAACTTTATCTAAATTCCTGTTCAGGTTCACTATTTAAGACCATGCAAAGAAATAATGGTGATTTTTTAATAAAATCAATAATTTCTTCATAGTTCTAAATAATCATAAACAGGTGAAATATTTTTAAGTCAGAATGCTTAGGCAGGCAGCACAATGACTAAAAATTTATCGAAATAATATTGCAACTGATACTCGTTATCAAGTAAATTGTCGCAATCTTCTGCATTTTGTTTAATTATTCAGGAAATTTTTATATGCGCCATTTGCTTAGCCTCGCCTTACTTTCTGCCCTACCAACCCTGGGCTTTGCCCATACCGCCAGCCCTTTTGTATTACCTGAAGTATTTGACAGCAAATCTGATCATGTAAGTTTCCAAAGCGGCATTACCGTAGAAAAATTTTTCGTGGCGAGCCGTAACTTTAAAACGACCTATCAAATCACATCCCCTGATGGCAAAACTGAAACCGTCAAGCCAGCAGCAGAACTAAAAAAATTCAACGTTGGTGAGTTTAATCTGGCGAATGAAGGGACTTACCGTATTCGTACTCAGGATGCTGTAGGCATGCCAGGAAAATATGCCCTGATTGATGGCCGCTGGGTACGTGTTCGCGCTCCCCGCCCTGCGAATGCAGGCCCTATGGGTGGTGAACGCAGTAATGGTGAACAGAAAAAACCTGAAAATGCTCAAGCACAACAACCAGCAGCAAATCAGCCACCACGCTTCATTGCTGAAGACCAGATTCCAGCCAATGCTAAAACTGCTCAAACCATCAATACCTATATTGCTGAAAGTTTTGTCACCAAAGGCAAGCCAAGCCCTGTTCCAGCAGTGACCAATAAAGGTTTTGAGTTCAAGTTCCTCACCCATCCAAATGAGCTTTATGCTGGCGAATCATTGAAAGCGCAGGTTTTGCTCGATGGCAAACCCGTTCCAAATCTTGAAGTTGATGTATTTAAAGGTGCGGATAGCTACCAGCCAAACGCCAAACGTGAACAGCCTCATGTAAAAACCAATACCAAAGGTGAAGTTGAAGTTAAATTCAATGAAGCAGGTATCTATTTAATCACAACAACTTATCCAGAAGCTGGCAATGACAATACCAAGCCACCTGTTGCTCAAAGCTACACCTATAGCGTTACCGTTGAAGTGACGGAGTAAGCCATTCAGGCACTTACATTTACATTTTTTGTAAGTGCCTTTGATTTTCCTGTCTGATTACAAGCAATTCAAATTTCTGCTTTGACTGACTTACCAGTTTAATGCGAACTTGTTTTAGACAACAAATTCAGCACCAGAACGCCACTCATAATCAATGCAATGCCAACAATTCCCCAGACATCTAACTTCTGATCAAATACAATCCAAGCTACAGTCGTAATGAGGACAATCCCGACACCCGACCATACCGCATAAGCAATACCAACGGGAATTGTTTTCAATGTGAGAGATAAACAATAAAATGCAATCATATAACCGAGTACAACAACAATAGATGCAATCGGCTTTGTAAACCCTTCACTACTTTTTAAAGCAGAAGTAGCAATCACTTCAGCAATAATTGCGATAAATAAAATGAGCCAATTCTTCATTCAATTTCCCATAGATAAATGGTTAAGAACAAAATTAAAAAAATACCCTCTTATAAAAAGAGGGTATTTTTAACACATAACTTTATACAAGAATTATGCTGATTTCTTCGCCATATTGTTTTTACGAATGGTGATCATCAATAATTGTACTGCTGCAGGAGTCACACCTGGGATACGACTCGCTTGTGCCAAAGTTTCTGGACGAACTGTTTTTAACTTCAAGGTGATTTCACGTGACAAACCTGAAATCCCATCATATTCAAAATCAGCAGGAATTCGGGTTTCTTCTAGACGTTTCAATTGTGCAACATCTTCATGTTGACGGTTGATATAACCTTCGTATTTCACCGCAATTTCGATTTGCTCACCCACTTGCTCTGAAACTTCAGAACCCGTTAATTCTGCAATTTGACTGAAATTGATATTTGGACGTTTCAATAAATCAATCGCACTACATTCTTTACTAAGATCAGCACCCGTCATTTCAACGAATTTTTTACCCATTGGATTGTTTGGCGCAGCCCATAAATGTTGTAAACGAGAAGTTTCGCGCTCAACTGCTTCCATTTTTTCGCTATATGCAGCCCAACGCTCATCATCCACTAAGCCAAGCTCACGACCAATAGATGTTAAACGTTGATCAGCATTGTCTTCACGTAACATCAAACGGTATTCCGCACGTGATGTAAACATACGGTACGGCTCTTTAGTTCCCAATGTAATCAGGTCATCAACCAATACGCCCATATAAGCTTGATCACGTTTTGGTGTCCACTCTTCTTGTTCCCACGCACGGCGTGCAGCGTTTAAGCCTGCAAGTAAGCCTTGAGCACCCGCTTCTTCATAACCTGTGGTACCGTTGATTTGACCCGCAAAGTACAGATTTTGAATCGCTTTGGTTTCAAGTGTAAATTTCAATGCTTGTGGATTGAAATAGTCATATTCAATCGCATAACCTGGACGCAAGATATGCGCATTTTCCATACCACGGATCGAACGAACTAAATTGAACTGAACATCGAACGGCAATGAAGTCGAAATACCATTTGGATAAAGCTCATGGGTATCCAAGCCTTCTGGCTCCAAGAACACTTGATGTGAATCTTTATCAGCAAAACGGTGAATTTTATCTTCAATTGATGGGCAATAACGTGGGCCTACGCCTTCAATTACACCCGTATACATAGGTGAACGATCTAGACCACCACGAATAATTTCATGGGTTTTTTCGCTTGTATGGGTAATATAGCAATTGACCTGTTCAGGGTGCATCGACACATCCCCCATAAATGACATCACGGGCGATGGGAAATCACCTGGCTGTGGGGTCATAACAGAGAAATCAACTGTACGGGCATCAATACGCGGTGGTGTACCTGTTTTTAAACGACCTACTGGTAATTTAAGTTCACGTAAACGATGTGCCAAGGCAATCGATGGAGGATCACCCGCACGACCACCACTTGAGTTTTGTAGACCAACGTGGATCACACCGCCCAAGAAAGTACCTGTCGTCAATACCACAGTTTTGGTATCAAAACGGATGCCCATTTGGGTTACAACGCCTTTAACGGTATCGCCTTCAACAATCAGGTCATCTGCCGCTTGCTGGAAAATGTCAAGGTTTGCCTGATTTTCCAATGTATGACGAATTGCAGCTTTATAACGAACACGGTCAGCCTGCGCGCGCGTTGCACGAACCGCAGCGCCTTTACGTGAATTTAATATACGGAACTGAATACCACCTTTATCTGCCGCAAGTGCCATTGCGCCACCCAGTGCATCAATCTCACGAACAAGATGTGATTTACCAATACCACCAATCGCTGGATTACAGCTCATCTGCCCCAAAGTTTCAATATTATGCGTCAACAATAAGGTTTGTCGTCCCATACGCGCCGCAGCCAGTGCCGCTTCCGTACCAGCGTGACCGCCACCAATCACGATAACGTCATAAACTTTAGGATAGTGCATAGTGGTAAATGTGTATTCAAAAAATGACAGAGCATTATACAGGACTTTTCTATTAAGTTGACAAAAACTGTCGATATTCTTGCCATCCGCAAGGACTTGATATCACTATTGAATACACAAAAAGAAACGTTATGTTGCATTTTCATCGCACTTTTAACACATCGCCCCATAATTATTAACCTGATCACCACTGTTTTATTTGATGAATTTCTTATTCTAAAACATGCATAACAAATACTTAGGACAATCATATGAACACGAAGCTTATACTTTCATCACTGATTTGTGGTATGTGTTTTACCGTTGCAGCCCAGGCGAATGCCAAAACCACTCAAGACCCACAAACACAGAAGTATCAACAGGTGTGTAAAGGCAAAAAACAGGGTGATGCCGTTTCATTTGCCTATAAAGGTGTGGTTTTTAACGGTGTTTGTGAAAATAATGATGCTGGCAAACTCGCATTTCAGCCACCTGCTCCACCAGCAGGCACAACACCTGAAACCCAGAGCCGCATGTCGCAAACCCAGTCCGCGCCTCGCCCTGCCAGTGCTCCTATGCCTGTAGATGTACCTCCAATGCAATCAGCACCACCTATTGCAGATTCAGATGTTGAACAAACAACCCCTTAATTAAAGCACTGGATTAAAGGATACCGATTTCAGGTATCCTTTAATAAGCTAAAAATATAAAAAACACCATAAAATAGATAGAATTGACCACAACATATTTCATCTTAAAATTGTAATCTGTTTACTTTATAATCCCTTTAACGGGTGCTAATCCATTACAATAACTGCAAATACATTAATTTAGGTTTTCCTGTGAACTGGCTACAAATTCATATTACTGTTGATCAACATCAAGTTGAACTTACCGAAACCCTGTTACTCTCTTTGGGAGCGGTCAGCGTAACGCTGGATGATGCAGAAGATCAGGCATTGCTTGAGCCTTTACCAGGAGAAACTCCGCTCTGGAATAAAGTTATTGTAACGGGTATTTATCAACAGGAAGAAGATGATCCAATTGATGTGGATACTCTGGAGGCTTTTCTCAGGGCTCAGCTTCCAGATGTGCCAATGCGCCATGAATATCTGGAGAATCAGGTCTGGGAACGTGCCTGGATGGATTACTACGAACCCATCCAGATTGGAGAGAAATACTGGATTGTGCCTGAATGGCTGGAACCACCTGAAGCAGATGCCACCAACATTAAGCTGGACCCAGGTTTGGCATTTGGTACAGGCAACCACGCTAGCACCTTTTTATGCTTACAGTGGTTGGGCAAAACCGATGTAAAAGATAAAGTTGTAATCGACTATGGCTGTGGTTCAGGCATTTTAGGGGTTGCGGCATTGTTACTGGGTGCAAAAAAGGTTTATGCAACCGATATTGACCCTCAGGCTGTTTTGGCAACCAAACAAAACGCTGAACTCAATGGTGTACTTGATCGACTTTATGTAGGTCTACCAGAAGAGTTTGATCAGGAATTCAAACCACAACAGGCAGACGTTCTGGTTGCGAATATTCTGGCTGCACCACTCATGGCACTCGCGCCTGAATTCGCAACTTTGCTTAAAAATGAGGGTGAGTTCGCACTTGCGGGTGTAATCGAAGAGCAAGTTGCTGATGTTTCTAGTGTTTACTCTGAGTTTTTTGATATATTAGAGATCGAAAAGCGTGAAGAGAACTGGTGCCGCATTTCTGGAAAACGAAAAACAATCTGAGAATTTTATAACTTATGAGTGAAAAACAAACCCGCTGCCCTAAATGTTCAACCGTGTACAAAGTGACCCTTTCACAACTCAGTGTTGCACAGGGTATGGTTTGTTGTCCAAAATGCGTGATTAACTTTAACGCACTGACGAATTTACTGGAACCCGAGACAAGCGAAGTTGTGCCAACACCCAGTAACCGCTCACTGTTTTCGTCGATTCAGCCAGACAGTTCATTTGCAGAAAAGCAAATGCAGATTTTAAGTATTTTTGACCAGAAAATTGAAAACTCCAATATTGATCTGCTCACCTATCTCAATAACCTAAATTATTTCAATACAGAGCCAGTGACCGCTTTGCCTAACCTGAATTTGTCTGAAGATGTTTTACTGAATAATAATGATGATCACAGCACCAAACAGCATGGCTGGCTTTATTACACGCTCTGGGGGATTGGCAATATCGCGCTGATTCTGGTGTTTGCGTTCCAGATTTTATGGTTCAACCCAAAGCTCATGCATGACAGCCCTGCATTAAACCAGATGTTTAACTATGCCTGCGGCATGCTGACCTGCAAAACCCAGAATGACCAATATAAATATCTCAGTTTTGAAAAGGTTAAACTTAAACAAACCAGCAAGAATGAAACCCAGTTTTCAGGGGTGCTGATCAACCGCCACGAAAACAGCATATTGATCCCCACAATCAAGGTAGTTCTGAAAGATCAGGGAGAAGTGACGACAGACATCACACTCAAGCCACAGGATTATCTGGTTGAAAGTTTAAAAACCATTCAACGGATTCCATCAAATAGCCCTTTTAGATTTGAATTTAGCATTCCAAAAAGTAAAAACAGCTTCGATGACTATAGTTTAGAAATTGTACAGCCCTAAAAGCATAAAAAAATGACAAAAAAATAAAAAAAAGTGCAGTTAATTTGCTCACTTTTTCGCTGACAGTGGTATGATACGCGCCACGAATGCTTTGACCTGCATACTCCTCGTTATTTACAGACAATAAAATCGTTAAACGAACTGTGCTTTTATCTCCTAAGCGCATTGTTGGTTTTTTTGTTTTTGAAAGTAGGCTGTAACAAATATTTAACTATTGTTACGCTTATTTTTTACACAAATCGAGGATTTGTGGCAAGCTAATAGTCCCTTTGTTTTAGAGTCACTGTTTTAGGATCTAAAACAGGACTCAGTAATTTAGACCACATTTACATATCACTTTATCCAAGTGGTATTTTGATTTTTCGGATTAACACGCATGAATAGCAAATCTCCTATTTTTACGGCTCAATCTGATGTCGCTCTTCGCATCCATGTAGATCGCGCAGTTCGTCATTATTTTGCACAATTGCAAGGTGAGCAACCATCTCAAGTTTATGACATGGTTTTAGCAGAAATGGAGAAACCTCTTTTATCTGTGGTCTTAGAATACACTCGTGGCAATCAAACGCGCGCTGCTGAGATTTTAGGCCTTAACCGCGGAACTTTACGTAAAAAGTTAAAAGCTCACGGTTTAATGAGTGAATAATTGATAAAATGCTCACGTTCTCGTGGGCATTTTTTTGCCTTTTATTTTTAATCTGTAGACTTCAAACTGTTGACTAAAATCATGACTATCAAACGTGCTTTAATCTCTGTTTCCGATAAAACTGGAATCGTTGAATTTGCTCAAAATCTTGCAGCTCTAGGGGTAGAAATTTTATCTACGGGCGGTACATATAAGTTGCTTAAAGACAACAATATCGCTGTAGTAGAAGTTTCTGAACATACAGGTTTTCCTGAAATGATGGATGGTCGTGTTAAGACACTACATCCAAAAATTCATGGTGGTATCTTGGCACGTCGCGGTCTAGACGAAGCTGTGATGCAAGAACACAATATCGATGCAATTGATCTTGTGGTAGTAAACCTTTATCCATTTGCTGCAACAGTTGCTAAACCAAATTGCTCACTTGCAGATGCGATTGAGAACATCGACATTGGTGGTCCAACCATGGTGCGTGCAGCAGCAAAGAACCATGCTTCTGTGGGTATTATTGTAAATGCTTCTGACTATGATTTAGTTGTTGCTGAATTAAAAGATCATGGTGCACTTTCTTACGAGACTCGTTTCGACTTAGCGGTAAAAGCGTTTGAGCACACAGCACAATATGATGGCATGATTGCATCTTATCTTGGTGCTCGTGTTGGCAAAGCTGAGGGTGAAGCAGATTTATTCCCTCGCACGTTCAACACCCAACTCAATAAAGCTCAAGATTTGCGTTACGGTGAGAACCCTCATCAAAATGCAGCATTCTATGTTGAAGCAAATGCGAAAGAAGCATCAGTTTCAACTGCGAAACAATTACAAGGCAAAGAATTGTCTTATAACAATATTGCAGATACAGATGCAGCACTTGAGTGTGTTAAATCATTTGCAAAACCTGCTTGTGTCATCGTTAAACATGCAAACCCATGTGGTGTTGCAGTTTCATTAGATGGTATCCAAGCGGCTTATGATCTTGCTTATGCAACTGATCCTGAATCTGCATTTGGTGGCATCATTGCATTCAACCGTGAATTAGACGTTGCAACTGCACAGGCCATTGTGGATCGCCAATTTGTTGAAGTGATTATTGCACCAAGTATTGCTGAAGGCGTACTTGAAGTTACTGGCGCGAAAAAGAATGTACGCGTGTTAGTCTGTGGTGAACTTCCTGCAATCGATGCACGTACCGCTCAACTTGACTATAAACGCGTGAATGGTGGTTTGTTAGTTCAAGATCAAGACTTAGGTATGATCACCAAAGATGATCTTAAAGTAGTAACTAAACGCGCACCAACTGAACAAGAAATTGATGATCTTATCTTTGCTTGGAAAGTAGCAAAATATGTGAAATCAAATGCAATTGTTTATGCTAAAAATCGTCAAACGATTGGTGTAGGTGCAGGTCAAATGAGCCGTGTAAATTCTGCTCGTATTGCTGCAATCAAGGCGGAACATGCTGGCTTAGTGGTTGAAGGTGCTGTCATGGCATCTGATGCATTCTTCCCATTCCGTGATGGTATTGATAATGCGGCTAAAGCTGGCATTAAATGTATCATTCAGCCAGGTGGTTCTATGCGCGATGAAGAAACAATTGCAGCCGCTGATGAAGCTGGTATCGCAATGGTATTCACGGGTATGCGTCACTTCCGTCATTAATACCCCCTAAGTCCCTCTTTCTTGCGACATCTAAATCGCATCCTAGGGGGACTTTTTTATTCTGAACAGGTATATTCTTAAATACGGAAAAAGGAAATAACTTAATAATGAATATTTTAGTTTTGGGTAGCGGTGGCCGTGAACATGCACTTGCATGGAAAATCGCACAAGATTCAAAAGTAACACAAGTTTTTGTTGCGCCGGGTAATGCAGGCACAGCAACCGAAGATAAGTGTGAAAACGTTGACATCGATATTTTAAATAATCCTGCCATTATCGAATTTGCAAAGGCAAATGATGTGGCATTGGTGATTGTTGGTCCTGAAGCACCTTTAGTGAATGGTGTGGTTGATGCAGCACGTGAAGCAGGTTTAAAAATCTGGGGGCCGACCCAGTACGCTGCACAGCTTGAAGGTTCTAAAGCATTCGCTAAACATTTCTTAAAACGTCATAACATCCCTACAGCATTTTATGATGTATTTACTGAAGTAGATGCTGCAAAATCTTATATCGAGCAACATGGCGCGCCAATTGTAATCAAGGCGGATGGTCTGGCTGCAGGTAAAGGTGTCATCGTTGCAATGACCAACGAAGAAGCTTTTGCTGCGATAGACGATATGCTTGCAGGCAACAAGTTTGGTGATGCTGGTTCACGTGTCGTGATTGAACAATTTCTTGCAGGTGAAGAAGCCAGTTTCATTTGTATGATCGATGGCAACAACATTTTACCGATGGCAACTTCACAAGACCATAAGCGTATTTTTGAAGGCGACCAAGGTCCAAATACGGGTGGTATGGGGGCGTACTCTCCTGCTCCAGTTGTTACACCAGAAGTATTTGAACGTGTAATGAATGAAGTTATGCGTCCTACTGTTGATGGTATGGCAGCAGATGGTCATGTTTACACAGGTTTCTTATATGCTGGTTTAATGATTGATGAACAAGGTCAACCACGCGTTATTGAATTTAACTGTCGTTTCGGTGATCCAGAAACTCAACCGATTATGATGCGTTTAAAATCATCTTTAGTAGATTTGGTTGAAGCAGGTATTGCGAGCAATCTTCCAAAAGAAGCTGAGTGGGATGATCGCAAATCAATCGGTATTGTACTTGCAGCTGAAGGATACCCTGATACAGTCCGCAAAGGCGATGTGATTTCTGGTATTGGACAATCTCCTGAAGATACTAAGATCTTCCATGCAGGTACGGCTACCACTGAAGATGGCCATATCATCACAGCTGGCGGTCGCGTTCTTTGTGTAACAGCATTAGGCGATACAGTACTTGAAGCCCAGATCAATGCTTTAGAAGTGTGTGGTCAAGTGACATTTACGGGTATGCAATACCGTAGCGATATTGGTTACCGTGCGATTGCACGTGAACAAGCTGAATAAGCTGGTCTATTTGATAAAAAAGCTTTCCTTGGAAAGCTTTTTTATTCTTTAATAGGCCATAAATCAAACTTCTATATTCATTACTTAAATATAAAATTCAGAAAAACATATATTTATTTTCCCGTAAATCACGCAACCCCACATTTGAAAAAATTTATAAAAGTATCATCAATTTATATTTACTTTGAACACAATTTCCCTCAAATAATCATACGCTTACACATCCAGATATAAATACTTCCCCTGTATCAGTTGGTAAATTATTGCTATGATTGCTAAAATTTTGAATACAGCCCAATTGATGTTTTATATTATTTATGATTATTTTCAATCACTTAATAAAATAAAACATCAATATTCAATTGTATTCAGCTCCCTATTAATTTAAGGAATAATTGAATAGAGATTTCCAGATGTGGATGAGCCCCTATGGAATTTGACTATTCCTCTATTTCTGTTGCAAACAGCCTTCTGGATTAAAACTTAAAAACAATTCATGTGATTGTTGAATGAGGATGCCAATTTGCAACATACAAACCCATTGCAATGATTAATGCTTGAGAAATCGTAATGTTCTCGGCATTCTTCAGATTAGGATTTATACATGAAAAAGCTGATTAGTCTTTTTTTAAGTGTATCGGTGTTATTACTTGCGGCATGCAGTAAACAGCCAGATACTGCATCAAGTGAACAAAAAAATGATGCTGCGGCTCTCCAGACTGTTGTCATCGCATCTACAGGTTCAGATGCTGACATTTGGCGACATATTGCCAGCCTGCCAGAAACCAAGGCTGCGGGTATTAAACTGGAAGTCAAAAACTTCACCGATTATGTGGCAATGAACACGGCGGTTGCCAATAAGGAAGTTGATCTCAACGCATTCCAGTCTTATGCTTATCTGGTGGCTTTCAACGCGGCAAATAAAGACAAGATCGCGCCTGTTTCAACCACTTATTTAGAACCTATGGGGATTTATTCAAACAAGGTGAAGAAAGTTGAAGAGTTTGCCCAGGGTGCAAACATTGCCATTCCAAATGATGGTGCCAATGAATCTCGCGCATTATTACTTTTACAAAGCGCTGGCTTGATCAAGTTAAAACCTGACTTTGACCCAGTGAAAGGTACGCCTGCCGACATTATCGAAAATAGTAAAAAAATCGTAATCAAGCCAATTCAGATGGCCACTGCTGTACGTGTAAAAGACGAGGTTGATGCAATCCTGCTAGGTAACACTCTTGCAATGGAAGGTGGCCTGAACGTTCTTAAAGATGCTATTTTCTATGAACCAATCGACCAAAGTACCAAGTTGAATGTAAATGTTTTGGCAACTGCTGAATCACGTAAAGATGATGCCGTATTGCAAAAAGTCGGCGCGCTTTATCATACAGAAGCTGTGAAAAAATATGTGCAAGAACATTTTGCGGGTACAAAAGTTGATGTAAACAAACCGACAAGCTATCTCACTGAAGCAAATCCGTAATATAATCGTAGGGTCTGTTGACATTTTACCTTGTGAGCTATAGCTCTCATTGCATGGCTAAAATATCAACAAACCCTAAATAAAACAGGCAAAATAATTTTGCCTGTTTTTCTTTTTTGCCTAGTATTGACGAATATGATCCAATTTAAAAATATTTCAAAACGCTATCAGCTCAAAGGCCAAACGATCAACGCGCTGGATCAAATCAATTTAGAGATTCCAGTTGGGAGTATCTTTGGCATTATTGGCTATAGTGGCGCAGGTAAAAGTACCTTAATCCGACTGATTAACCTGCTTGAACGCCCATCCGAAGGGCAGGTCATCATCAATCAAAAAGACTTTACTGCAATGGATGCGCGTACGCTTCGTCAAGAACGTGCAAATATCGGCATGATCTTTCAACATTTCAATTTACTGCAAACTAAAACAGTATCTGAAAATATTGAAATGCCACTCAAATTATTGGGGCATAACAAAGCTGATCGTGAAAAGCGCCTAGCAGAACTATTAGATTTCATCGATCTCAAGCACAAGAAAGATGCCTATCCTGATGAACTTTCAGGAGGACAAAAACAACGTGTAGGTATCGCCCGCGCACTTGCCAATCACCCCAAAATTTTACTGTGTGATGAAGCAACCTCTGCACTTGACCCTCAGACCACACAATCCGTTTTAGCGCTATTAAAAAAGATTAATAAAGAACAAAAGATTACCATTGTGATGGTCACCCATGAAATGGATGTAATTGAGTCAGTCTGTGACTATGTTGCAGTCATGGAAGCAGGTCATGTGATTGAAACAGGCCCTACCCTCAATATTTTTAGTCAACCCCAGCATTCGACTACAAAGACCTTCATTCAAACAGTTTTGCAACAACAGTTACCAATTAATATCCTCAATAACCTTGAACATAAGCATCACAATAGTATTTATAGTCTGCAATTCTTGGGGACATCTGCTCAAGAAACCGTCATTCAAGCTGTGATTAAGCAATTTGATTTGAGCCTAAATATTCTTTTTGCCAACATGACTGAAATCAATGGCACTGTGATTGGACAGATGTTTATTCAACTTTTGGGTGATTCAGCGACTATTCAAGACGCTATTAAGTTTCTTGAGCAACAAGGCGTGAAAGTTGAACAATCAGGAGTGAGCCAATGAGAGATTTAATCGTACAATGGCTTACTGAAGCTTCTGCGCCGTTTTGGCACAGTTCCCTTTCAATCGATCAGTTCGTCACGGCATTACAAGAAACCTTTCAAATGGTTTTTTTCTCATTGCTTTTTGGTTGTATTTGGGGATTGATTCAAGGTGTAACTTTAGTTGTCACTCGCACAGGTGGTATCTTACAAAACCGAGCAATCTATTACTTTCTCAACCCAATTGTAAATGCACTACGTTCTTTACCATTTATCATCTTACTGATTGCAGTTATTCCATTAACTAAATTATTAGTTGGAACTTCGATTGGTACTTGGGCTGCGATTGTTCCCCTCACCATTTATGTAGGTCCGTATTTAGGGCGATTGATTGAAACTTCATTACTTGAAGTGAATGAGGGTATTATTGAATCAGCTCAAGCTATGGGTGCCTCACCTTGGCAGATCATTTTTAAATTTATTATCCCCGAAGCACGTAGCTCATTAATTTTGAACCTGACCACAGGGACGATTTCCTTAATTGGTGCAACTGCAATGGCTGGCGCAGTTGGTGCAGGAGGTATCGGTGATTTAGCTATTTCCTATGGTTATCAACGTTTTGATACCAGTGTTGTTATTTTAACCGTGATTGTACTGCTAATTTTAGTTCAACTGGTTCAATCATTTGGTGATTGGTTAGCAAAATTACGCTAATCACAGCAACAGACAAAGCTCTCATTTTGAGGGCTTTTTTTGTACCTTTCTATTTTAAGGAAAGTAAATTTCATTTGCAGCTTTGAATGTATTGACATGTAAAGGCACTAAATCATCCAGTTCTTGATACCCACCCGCCAATACAAACAGTAATGGAATTTTCATTTTTTTTGCCATTTCAAAAACTAAGCGATCTCGCTCATATAACAGCTCAGTGGTAAACCATTTTGAGCCATATTTATCTAGTTGGTGGCAGTCCATACCAGCTTGATAGATGATTAGATCTGCTTCCCAATGTGAGGCATATTGAAACGCTTCAAAAATTGCTTCGCGATACAAATCAAAATTACCCTGTTTAGGATGAATATAACGGGTCAGGCTACGCTCCCCTGCCTTGCAACCAAAACGAATCCCAAAAATTCCGAAATTGACCAGATTGGTGAGTCTATTGGTAAATATTGCCGTTCCATCTCCGCCATGCTGATCACAGTCCAGCACAAAGATACGTTTTTCAGGATTTTGTTTAGCAACCAGAGCCAAACCATTAAAGGTACAATATGCCGCACCAGACTCATAACTGGCATGATGAAAACCCTGTGCGATATTGGCCGCAATCCCCTCTTTAAAGGCAATATCAGCACCAAGCAACTGCCCTGCCTGTACTGATAGGATTGCGTCCCTTAATTGCTCATTCCACGGTTTAAAGCCCTGTATGGTTGCAAATGCAGATTCTCCCGATAAAAAGGCTTCCACATATTCTGGGTTATGTAGTTTTTTTAATATCTCAGTATCAATTAAACCTGGATCAATTAAATCAACCATTTGATGAGTTCGCAGCACATCAGCGACGGCTGTCAGTTTTTCCATACTGTTGGTATGTGTTCTTGCAAAATAGCGTGGTGAGTAACAAGCTTTTAGCATGGATGCCCTACATAAATTTGATCTTTTGCAATCTCAATCAGTTGACTTAGTTCCGTGGTATCAGGTCTAAATAATCCATTATCAACCTGTTGTTTAAAATGATACCCAAACGCACGCGCACGGTTTTTTGGCGAAACAACCAGTGTCGTTAATCGTAAAAACCAAAAACCATTCATTTGAGCAATTGGAATCACATATCCTTTATATTGTTTATTAGGCTTCTTTTCCAGCTCATCGATTTCATAACTTGCAGAGAAAAGACTTCCTGCTGGTAAGCGCACCCCATTCATCATCAATGGCACGAGACTGATACAAGAGTGATTATCCCCCATATTCAGTTTCTCCATCATAATGGGTAAACCGCTATCATCCACAAAAATATTAATTTCACCTTGTCGCAATAAACGATGATGCGCAATTCGCAAGAAAAATTTTTCTGCCATTGGACATGAGCCAACCTTCGGCTTTTCCTCTAGAGAATGACACTCAATCATTTCAATTTGATCAATTGTTTGTGGAAGAATAATATCTGCAAGTAATTGGCAAATTAAAATGCTTTCTTCAAGCTCTGCATATTGATGGATTTTTCTAAGCTTCGCTTGAAAATCAACTTCTTGTTGCAAATTCTGAGTAAATGTATCTTGTGAATTAGAACGTTCTAAATATTGTTGCACATCAATATTAATATCCAAATTACGCCAAGTTTCCAACACTAAACCATATGAAGAACTTTGATTTAAAATGTTTTTCAATCCTTTAACCTCGTAGTCTTCAAAAATACGAAAATCTTGGAATCCCAACATATCACGTGGCTGTGAAACAAATTCAGCAATCACACGAGTGGCTTGAGTATAACCACAACCGCGACGTTCTGTTTGATGGCTAAAATGCTCATTCAACATTTCTGTGAGTTTGGAAGACAAAGGATATAAATATTTTTTGAAGATAACGACAATCTCATGATCTACCAAATCAGTCATAATGCTCTCACTGTATTCTTATGATTTATTTTTCATTTCATCTTTAAATGTGTTACTTCGTTAAATATTGTTAAATCTAATTTTTAAACTATGTTAGCTTTAATTAAGTATTTTCACACCACCAAAGATGAATATAAACCATTAATTTATCAAAATTTTATATCATATTTATAGAAAAAGTATAACTTGTCAACCTGAAATATACCTGATGATTGAAGCTGTCATAATATGTCCTAAAAAGTCAACATTCTGTATCAATTCTTACGTAAGCTTTTGCACTCTTATACATTTACACTTAAACTAACTGTGATTTGATTATTCAAATACTCTATTCATCAATAACCACATAAATCAGAGATTTAGGATTCGGCCATGCATTATAAAATTCATGCAATTGACGTAAAAAATGCCTTAAAAAACTATATTTGGTTATTAGAAGATACTCGTACGCAAGAAGTCGTAGCAGTTGACCCTACAGAAGCAGCACTTGTTACCGATTTTTGCGAACAACATCAACTTGAGTTGAAACAAATCTGGTTAACACATTGGCATCGAGATCATACTGATGGTGTACAAGGTCTATTGACTGAGCAAAATTCACCCGTTTTCGGTCCACGTGATGAACTCAGCAAAATTTCGTTTATATCGAATCCACTGCAACATAATGACCATTTTCACTTTAATGATTTAAAAGTTGAAATTATTGCAACACCAGGGCATACACTAGGTCATATTGTTTATTTTATTGAAGAAATAGACACGCTTTTCTCTGGTGACACATTATTTGCAATGGGCTGTGGGCGCCTATTTGAGGGTTCTGCTGAACAAATGTACCACTCATTAAATCGCTTAGCTGCGTTGCCAATACAAACCAAAGTTTATTGTACACATGAATATACGCTTGCAAATGCAGAGTTTGCATTAACAATTGAACCTCAGAATGTTGCATTACAAGAACGCATAAAGGAAGTCAAAGCATTGAGAGATGCTGAACAAATTACTCTGCCAAGTACAATTGAATTAGAGCTTGAAACAAATCCGTTCTTGCGCACAGAAAGTGTCGAAGATTTCGCAAGGATCAGAGCGCTTAAAGATCAGTTCTAATTTTAAAGTTCTACTTTTTAAAGGCTAAACTTTAGTTTTTAAAAAGTAGAAAGTGAAATGATTTTTTACATTTATTTTGGATCAAAACCCAATGCGAGAAAAAACAATACAAGTAAATTAAATCAATTATTTAAATAATTTTATCAGATACAATTTAAGTTTAATTTCAGTTTCAATCAATCTAACTTTACATGAGTTACATGAAGAAAAATAAATATATGCAATCCCCCCTTTAAAAATTTTTAGGTCACCCTTATTAATAAATACAGGTTAAAAGGAGTTCTGGAATGAAAAACAGAGTTGTGAAAGCAAAAAATTTATTGGCTTTTCGTATTTGGTTAGAAAAATTAGGATATTCAGTAAAAAGTTTAGCCGACAATAAAGGTTTTACCTTTAGTTTTAAAAAAGAATACGGTTTGGTCACGTGTGACTTATCTGGAAATGCCTTAGCCATGCAGCTTGGCGAAGAATTTGAAGATCATTTAAAAGCTTAATGCGATTCTTTTGTGCATACATAAGGATTTCAAAGGGATTTGGAATCCTTGTTCGTTCATTCAAAAAATTTAATCACTTATCCCAATCTAATTCTTCATTTTATAGCCATCTCAAACAAAATAACATTGGAACTAATGTCATTTCCAAGTATTATAATGCCCAGTCGAGGGATGCTGCGACAATTGATTGGCACTAAAAATCAATTTGCCAGGCTCGACGATCGGTTGAACACTCGCTTTAACCAACAACGGCATCCGCGAACAGAATGATCCATACTATTTTTTCTAGGAGATCCTGATGAACGCGGTTACTGCTTCATTTACAGATTATAAAGTCGCTGATATTTCTCTTGCTGACTACGGCCGTAAAGAAATCAAACTTGCTGAAGCAGAAATGCCAGCTTTGATTGGTTTACGCAAGCGTTATTCGGCTGAAAAACCACTTGCTGGCGCAAAAATTTTGGGTTGTATTCATATGACAATCCAAACTGCAGTTTTAATCGAAACACTCGTAGAACTTGGCGCCGAAGTTCGTTGGACATCATGCAACATCTTCTCTACTCAAGATCACGCTGCTGCTGCTATCGCTGCTGCGGGTATTCCTGTGTTTGCCTGGAAAGGCGAAACTGAAGAAGAATACATGTGGTGTCTTGAACAACAAATCAATGTAAATGGCACACCTTGGGATGCCAACATGATTCTTGATGATGGTGGTGATTTAACGCTACTTGTTCACGAAAAATACCCTGAAGTGATTGCAAAAATCCACGGTGTAACAGAAGAAACAACAACAGGTGTTCAACGTCTGTATGAAATGTTACGTGATGGTACGTTAAAAGTTCCTGCAATCAACGTAAATGATTCCGTAACGAAATCTAAAAACGACAACAAATATGGTTGCCGCCATTCTCTAAATGATGCGATCAAACGTGGTACAGATATGTTGTTATCTGGTCGTCGTGCACTTGTAATCGGTTACGGTGACGTAGGTAAAGGTTCTGCACAATCACTTCGTCAAGAAGGTATGATTGTACGTGTAACTGAAATTGACCCAATCTGTGCAATGCAAGCATGTATGGACGGTTACGAAGTTGTATCTCCATACAAAAATGGTGTTCAAACAGGCAAGAAAGAAGACATCAACCTTGACCTTCTTCAAAGCACTGACCTTATCGTAACGACAACAGGTAACTACCACGTTTGTGACGCTGCAATGCTTGATACATTAAAAGCAGGTGCTGTAGTGTGTAACATCGGTCACTTTGATACAGAGATCGACACTGCATACTTACGTGGTTACAAGTGGGTTGAAGTTAAGCCTCAAGTTCACCAAGTGTATCGTTCAGAAAATGAAAATGATTACTTAATCCTTCTTTCTGAAGGGCGTTTAGTGAATCTTGGTAATGCAACAGGTCACCCATCACGTATTATGGATGGTTCTTTTGCTAACCAGGTATTGGGTCAAATGCACTTGTTCGCTGAGAAATTTGCTGATCTTCCTGAAGATCAAAAAGCTGCGAAAATCCGTGTAGAACTGATTCCTAAGAAATTAGATGAAGAAGTTGCTGCGGCAATGGTGCTTGGCTTTGGTGGTGTACTCACACAATTGACTCAAGTACAGGCAGATTACCTCGGCGTTGCTGTGGAAGGTCCATTCAAATCTGACGCTTATAAATACTAAGAAAATCAGGGCAGACGTTTACGGACTGCCCTTTTTTCTAAAATAATGTCTAAGCGATTAAAAAAGGATTTGAAATGACGAAACGTGTTCCTATTTCTTTTGAATTTTTCCCGCCAAAAACTGATGCTGGCGCTGAAAAGTTACGTATCGTTCACCAAGAACTACAGCGATTAAACCCAGAGTTTTTCTCCATTACTTATGGTGCTGGTGGTTCTACTCGTGAACGCACTTTAGCAGCCATTAATGATTTTAATGGCAAAGGTACGCCCGTCGCCCCTCACCTTTCTTGTATTGGCGATGATAAAGCTCGTATTGCTGAGCTCTTAGATTTATATAAATCACAAGGGATTGACCGCATCGTAGCATTGCGTGGTGATTTACCTTCAGGTCAAGTTGGTCTTGGCGAATTACCTTATGCTCAAGATCTTGTTCGCTTTATCCGTGAACATTCAGGTGATCATTTCCATATTGAAGTTGCTGCGTACCCTGAAATGCATCCGCAGGCTGATAGCTTTGATGGTGACATTCAACGTTTTGTTGAAAAAGTGAATGCAGGCGCGAACGCAGGTATTACCCAATTTTTCTTCAATCCAGATGCTTATTTCTATTTCATCGAACGTATTGCTAAAGCTGGTGTGGATATTCCCGTTGCGCCAGGCATCATGCCAATTACCAATGCAAGTAATTTAATTCGCTTTGCGGATGGAACTGGTGCAGAAATTCCACGTTGGATTCGCAAACAACTTGCTGCTTATGGTGATGATAGCGAAAGTATTAAAGCCTTCGGCCATGAAGTGATTGTTAAACTTTGCGAACGTTTGATCGCTGGTGGTGCGCCAACACTCCATTTTTATTCAATGAACCAAACAGAGCCAACTCGACAACTCGTTGTTGATCTTGGCTTAAACTAATTTGCATGAGCATTCCCCAGACATGAACCGTTTCTACATCGAAGCCGAATTAAACACTGGCAATAGCATTGAATTGACGGAATCGGTGTTTCATCACTGGGTGCGCGTGCTCCGTGCAAAAGAGCAGGAACAGGCCATCTTTTTCAATGGAAAAGGTGGTGAGTACTGCGTGACGCTCACTGAAATCAACAAGAAAAATGCAGTTGTGTCAGTTGACCATTTTGAGCCAGCCAATCGAACCCCTCCTTTTAAAGTAGTTTTAGGCCAGGTGATGAGCAAGGGGGATCGCATGGATTATGCGATTCAGAAAGCCACTGAACTTGGTGTGACCAGCATTCAACTGTTGACCAGCGAGCGTTGCGAAATGCGCCTAAAATATGACCGTGATCAAAAGAAGATTGATCATTGGCAGTCTGTGGCGATTGCAGCATGTGAACAATGTGGCATGAACATTGTTCCAGAAATCCTTGCTCCCATTGCCTTAACAGAGTGGGTCAGCTCGAAACTGCCACAGGCCCGTTTAGTTTTGGCGCCAAATAAAGACCAGAACAATGTACTGCTGAATAGTGAACCTGATTTAGCCCTACTGATTGGTCCAGAAGGTGGTTTGAGTGAAGCAGAAATTGAAACTGCAAACCAGAATCATTTTCAAAGCTGGTGTATTGGAGACCGTGTTTTAAGGACTGAAACCGCTCCAGTTGTCGCCTTATCCATTTTAAATTATCACTTTTTGGCCAAATAATGGTTTTGGATTGCTTTCCAATTGCTTTAGCGGTAATTTAAAATAAAACACAATGATGTTGATATACAGCAACGTCTATAGGCCCAACACAGATAAAAATGAAAAGGATTATTCTTTATATGTCAGGGGTTCAAGAAAAAAAAATTCCGCAGTTTATTTATACGGATCAGATCAACTATCCTAACCACGTACGCCTATTCGTTTTAAGTGTATTTTTTATTGCGCTTCTGGATTATGTGTTATTTGCTTCTTTCTATTCCTTTAGTGCAAATGTCTTTACCACATGGACGACCCTTACTCTTACACTATTACTCATTTTTTACGCAGTCTGTCACTTTTCATTAAGATATTACTCATCAAGTCGCTTTGCTGGAAAAACCAACATTACCTTTCAGGTGATCTGCTTTTTCACGGGGTTATTGCTGGGGATCAGCACCATTGTGATCAATTACCTATTGATTAAGGATGTCCCGAATCTTTCCGCATCACACATCCTGACCTTGACGGCCCTGCTGCTCACCTCTTCACATATTATTGCGCTGACTTTTTTAACCCAGCATATCCGTTACTTCTTCCTGTTCTTCATTCCAAGCATCAGCCCCTTGGTGATTTCTCAGATTATAAATAGAGACCAAGAATATACCCTATTTTATATTGCCTATTACCTGTCTTTTTTTGCCACCCTGCTTTGTGCTCAGGCCACCTTTAATATTCACCAGCGCCTGTCTCAGGTTCTGGATAAAAACAAGCAACTGATTGATGTGGCGGAACAACACAATCAATGGACAGAGGAACTGTGCCAACAGCTACAGCGTGAGGTCAACAAATCCAAAGACATAGAAGCACAACTCCAGTTCAATAATCATTTACTGGAACAAAAGGTCCGTGAACGTACTTTTGATCTGACCCAGATGAATGAAAGTCTGGAAGAACACCGTCAAAATCTGGCTTTTGCCCATGAAACTGCGGGTATTCGACCTTGGGAATGGAATTTAGAAAATAATACTGTTGGGATTACCAATTCTCATCGTAAAGAAGTTACGCGTGATTCTGAGAATCACTATTCGTTGCTGCATAAAATCGTTCATCCAGATGATTTGGATCGGGTTAAAAATACCCTGTATAGCCATTTGTGTGGGCAAACACAACGCTATGAGGAGACTTTCCGTATCAAACGCCATAATGGTGAATGGACATGGATCCATGATGTTGGACAGGTCATTCTCAGAAATCCCAAAGATGGAACGCCGTTGCGTATGGTGGGCATCCACCGTGACATTAATCAGGAGAAAAAGCATCAGGAACGTTTAAAACTGGCTGCCAGCGTTTTTGAACACGCTTCTGAAGGCATTTTTATTCTGGATGAAAATTTCTGCTACATCGAGGTCAACCCAAAATACCAACAACTGACTGGACTTGATAAGCAAACCATTCTAAACAAAGAACTTTTTGAAATTACCAAACAAAATAAACAGCATCACCATAATTTCCACCTCTCGATTCTGGACACCCTCTATGAAGAACAGGAATATGAGGGTGAATTTCAGGAAACCTATCTTTCTGAGAAATCCTGTTTTTTATGGATGCATATTAATGCGGTGAAAGATGAGGCTGATCGGGTCATTAGCTATATTGGCATCGTGTCTGACCAGACTGAACGTAAACATCAGGAACAGCGTCTTTCCTATCTCACCAACTATGACACACTGACGGATTTACCAAATCGTTTCTACTACCATCAGCAATTACATCAATATCTGGTCAATGAAGCATCCATTCAGCATCTTGCGGTAATTCGACTGAATATCGACAGATTCCGTGCATTGAATGAATTATTGAGCAATCAGGCAGGAAATGAACTGCTTAAACAGGCTGCACAACGTTTACGAATTAGTAATATTAATGCTCTTCTGGTCGCACATTTAAGCGCGGATGATTTCGCGATTATTTACGAGATGTCACCACTCCATCCACAGATACATCAACTGTGCAACAATATTGTCGAGGCATTTAGCAAGCCATTCTATATTGCGGAGCAGGAATATGTGGTCAGCATCTCGATTGGTGTGGCGATTTATCCAGAGCATGGCCGTCAGGTTGATAACCTCAACACTCATGCCGAACAGGCACTGACGGAAGCCAAACGCTTGGGCGGCAACACCATTCGTTATTATTCGAGCGAACGTACCAACTTCGTGGCCAGACACACTGATCTGGAACTTGATCTAAGAAAAGCAATTCAAAATAAAGAACTTGTTGTGTATTACCAACCAAAAATAAATACTCAAAATTCCAATATTACAGGTTTTGAAGCTCTGATTCGTTGGAAGCATCCAACAAAAGGCTTAATCATGCCTGATATCTTTATTCCACTTGCTGAAAGTACAAGTCTAATTTCTGATATTGGTCGTTTTGTACTTTATGAGGCAGCTCGTCAACTTCAAGTTTGGCAAAAACTTGGCTTTGTCCACATACACGTTGCTGTGAACATTGTTGCTCAACAAATCTTGCGGGGACAATTGCTTCAAGATATTGATGCTGTGTTAGATCAATACTCAATTGGTGGGGAAAATCTTGAATTAGAAATCACTGAATCTGCGTTTTTAGAAAATACTGAAAACGTAAAAATGGTGCTTTGTGCACTCAAAGAACGCAATATTTCAATTGCATTAGATGACTTCGGGACTGGTTATTCTTCACTCGCCTACCTAACCGAATATCCAATTGACATTTTAAAAATTGACCGTGCATTCATTTCAAAAATTGGTGATCCAAAGCAAGATGCGATAGTTAATGCCATGATTGCCATGGGTAAAACCATTGGCTTAAAAGTTGTTGCTGAAGGTGTAGAAACTGAACAGCAACGTGACTACTTGAAGCGACAAAATTGTGACATATTACAGGGTTACTTATTTGCGAAACCTTTAACTGCTTCGGATGCTACAGACTACTTGCAACAACACATGAGAATGTCAACCGCGAGATATTCCATATAACGTTACAATTCGAGCTTTTTGAATGTTTATTTTGATCAAAAAATAAATTGTCAATAAGCACATACGTTCAGTGAAAATAAGCTATTTTGACTGGGCGAATGCGTGAACTAGTGCTATATTCTTGTGCACTTATCTTAATATAATAATCAGACATATATCCTGATTATTATCGGAACAATCGAGACTCAGATGGACGATCAATCTTTAAAACAAGCCGCTTTGTATTACCATGAATTTCCAACCCCAGGAAAAATCAGCGTGACACCTAGCAAGCAGCTCGTTAACCAACGAGATTTAGCGCTTGCATATTCTCCTGGTGTTGCTGCTCCATGTTTGGAAATCGAACGTGACCCTTCTGCTGCTGCGAAATACACAGCTCGCGGAAACCTAGTCGCAGTCGTGAGTAATGGTACCGCCGTGCTTGGTTTGGGTAATATTGGTCCTCTTGCCTCTAAACCTGTAATGGAAGGTAAAGGCGTTTTATTCAAGAAGTTTGCTGGCGTTGATGTTTTCGACATCGAAATCGCTGAAAATGATCCAGATAAAATCGTCGATATCGTGGCATCTCTTGAACCAACATTTGGTGGTATCAATCTAGAAGATATCAAAGCACCTGAATGTTTCTATATCGAGAAAAAATTACGCGAACGCATGAAAATTCCGGTGTTCCATGATGACCAACACGGTACAAGTATTATTGTTGGTTCTGCACTTCTAAATGCATTGCAAATCGTAAATAAAAAAATCGAAGATATTAAAATTGTCGCTTCAGGTGCGGGTGCAGCTGCCATCTCTTGTTTAGATTTATTGTGTGCACTCGGTGTAAATAAACAAAATATCATCGTGGCTGACTCTCGTGGTTTACTTACAACTTCACGTGATGGTCTAGATGAATCAAAAAAACGTTATGTACAAGACATTCAAGCAACGCAATTACATGAAGTAATGGCTGGCGCTGATATGTTCTTAGGTCTTTCAGCAGCTGGTATTTTAACCAAAGAAATGGTTAAAGAAATGGCTGAAAACCCAATTATCTTTGCATTAGCTAACCCAGATCCAGAAATTTTACCTGAACACGCACATGAAGTTCGTCCTGATGTCATCATGGCAACTGGTCGTTCAGACTATCCAAACCAAGTAAATAACGCGCTTTGTTTCCCATATATCTTCCGTGGTGCACTAGATGTCGGTGCAACTACAATTAATGAGGAAATGAAGATCGCATGTGTACATGCAATAGCTCGTATGGCTCATGTTGAAGCGGATGCTGCAACGTATGGTGAGAAATCAGCATCATTTGGTCGTAATTATTTAATTCCTCGCCCACTTGATCAACGCTTGATTCTTGAGATTGCACCAGCAGTAGCTAAAGCAGCGATGGATTCAGGTGTAGCGACTCGTCCTATCGAAGATTTCTCAGCTTACCGTCAACGTCTTTCTGAGTTTGTATACAACTCAGCATTCTTGATGAAGCCTATTTTCTCTCAAGCTAAATCTGATCCTAAACGCATTGCTTATGCTGAAGGCGAAGACGAACGCGTATTACGTGCAGTACAAATCGTTGTTGATGAAGGTCTTGCTAAACCAATCCTGATTGGTCGTACAACTGTGATCGAAGCGAATATCAAGAAATTAGGCTTACGCTTACAACATGGCGTAAACATTGAAATCGCTGATCAAGAACAAAACCCTTTATATGAAGAGTTCTGGAAAGACTATTATCAAACGATGCAGCGCAAAGGTGTAACAGTTGAGTATGCTCAGCGTGAAGCACGTCGTCGCTCAACACTAATCGCAGCGTTGATGGTGAAGTTTGGCAAAGCAGATGGTATGTTGTGTGGTACTTATTCAAGCTACGATATCCATTTAGATTTCGTTAAAAATGTCATTGGACTAAAAGAAGGTCGCAGTACATTCTTTACTTTAAATGCACTTATGCTTGAAGATCGCAACTTATTTATTGCAGACACCTATGTAAATACTAACCCTACTGCAGAGCAGCTTGCTGAAATGACAATTTTAGCCGCTGAAGAAGTCCGTCGCTTTGGTATGACACCTCGTGTTGCTCTACTTTCTCACTCTAGTTTTGGTAGTGATCAGTATGACCCAAGTGCTCAAAAGATGCGTGAAGTCTTCCGTTTACTTTCAGAACAAGCTCCTGAGCTTGAAGTTGAAGGTGAAATGCATGGTGATGCAGCATTAGACGACAATATTCGTCATTTTGCATTCCCGAACTCACGCTTTAAAGGTTCAGCAAATCTTTTGATCATGCCTAATCTTGATGCAGCGAATATTTCATTTAACCTCTTAAAAGCAACTTCTGGTAACAACGTTACTATTGGTCCTATTTTATTAGGTGCTGCTAAGCCAGTTCATATCTTAACCCCAACGGCAACAACACGTCGTTTAGTTAATATGACAGCATTGACGGTTGCAGAAATTCAGCAAAGTCAAAACTAATTATCTTAAGCAGAGCTTTTCGAGAAAAGCTTCGCTTAATGCTTGAGAAAACCTCTATTCTGTTGCATGATTGTGTGAAGAATAGAGGTTTTTTATGCAAGTTTATTTAGTAGGCGGTGCTGTCAGAGATCATTTACTTGGGCACCCCTATCACGAAAAAGATTACGTGGTGGTCGGAGCAACACCCGAACAATTACTCGCAGATGGATTTCAACCTGTAGGTAAAGACTTCCCTGTATTTCTTCATCCAAAAACAAAAGAAGAATATGCTCTCGCGCGTACTGAACGTAAGTCTGGCGTGGGATATCATGGATTTCAATTTCATACCGATAAAACAGTCAAATTAGAAGAAGATTTAATTCGCCGTGACTTAACCATCAATGCAATGGCAATGGACGAAAATGGAAACATTTATGATCCCTATGGTGGTCAAGATGATCTTAACCAAAAAATTCTTCGTCATGTCTCAGATGCTTTTATTGAAGATCCACTCCGTGTTTTACGCGTTGCAAGATTTGCTGCACGTTATACAGCTTACGGATTTAAGATTGCTGAAGAAACATTAAACCTAATGAGTGAAATCGCAAGTTCTGGTGAATTAGATGCACTAACACCTGAACGAGTTTGGAAAGAAACCTCTCGTGCATTGATGGAAGATCATGCCGATGTGTACTTTCAAACACTCAAAGACTGTAATGCTCTCAAAGTTTTGTTTCCTGAGATAGATGCATTATTTGGTGTTCCACAACGTCCCGAATTCCACCCAGAAATTGACTGTGGTATTCATACATTAATGTCATTAAGACAGGCTTGTTTAGCAAATTACGCCCTAGACGTTCGTTATGCAGTACTTGTACATGATTTAGGGAAGGCGCTCACACCTGCTGAGGAATTACCAAAGCACATTATGCATGAAGAAAGAGGTTTAAAACCTGTTGGTGATATTTCTGATCGCTTAAAAGTCCCTACACAGCTCAAGAATTTGGCGCTTATCGTTTGTAAAGAACATTTAAAATGTCACCAAGCCAAAAACCTTAAACCTGGCACACTATGGCGCTTATTACAACGTTTAGATGTATTACGCAAACCTGAGAAAGTTCAGGCATTTGTTCAGGCATGTGAATGTGATGCCAAAGGTCGTTTAGGTTTAGAGAATCGCCCCTATCCACAAGCACAATACATCTTAGATGCGATGGAAATTGTGAGAAAAATACGTGCTCAAGATTTACCGCCAGATATTCAAGGTGTTGAAATAGGTGAAATGTTGATTCAATATCGCATTGATGCTTTGGCTAAATTTAAAGAACAGCATGATGAGCCATCATCTACATCATAATTTTGCATAAAAAAAACCCAGTCAAAAGTGACTGGGTTTTTTTATTTTACTGATTCAATAAAAATTATTGAGCAGCAGCAGCTTGAGCAGCAGCAACTTCATCAGCAAAGCTCATTTCAGCTTTCTTCTCAATACCTTCGCCTACTTCGAAACGAACGAATTGAGCTACAACTGTACCAGTTGCTTTTAATACATCAGCAACTTTCTTGTCGTTGTCGATAACATACATTTGACGATCAAGAGCAACTTCGTTCAAGTATTTTTCTACTGAACCAGTTACCATTTTCTCAACGATGTTTGCTGGCTTGCCAGATTCTACAGCTTTCGCTTCAGCAATTTCTTTCTCTTTAGCGATTAAGTCAGCTGGAACAGCTTCAGCATTAACTGCAACTGGGTTGAACGCAGCAACGTGCATTGCAATACCTTTACCAGTGTCTGCATCACCTGTATAAGAAACAACAACACCGATTTTTAAACCGTGCTTGTAAACAGCTAAGTTTTCGCCTTCAACGATTTGTGCACGACGAACTTGGATGTTTTCACCGATTTTTTGAACAAGCGCAACACGAGCTTCTTCTACAGTAGCACCGTCTTCAAGCTTAAGTTCAGCAATTTTTGCTGCATCAGTTTCGCCAGCAGCAAGAGCAGCTGTAGCGACTTTGTCAGAGAAGTTTTTGAAGTTGTCGTCTTTAGCAACGAAGTCAGTTTGACAGTTAACTTCAACAAGAATCGCTTTGTTACCGTTTTGAATGATCGTGATCGCACCATCAGCAGCAATGTTACCAGCTTTTTTAGCTGCTTTTGCTTGACCTGATTTACGAAGGTTATCAATTGCAAGTTCGATGTCGCCGTTTGCTTCTGTTAATGCTTTTTTGCATTCCATCATTGCAAGACCAGTACGGTCACGTAATTCTTTTACCATGCTTGCAGTAATTGCAGTCATGTTGATCTCCTAAATCGGTAGAAAATAAATCTGTTCAACAAAAACGGCCCAAAGAAACTCTGGACCGTTTGCAATCTCGACGCTTTAATTTGCCACCATTACATGTCGCAAAAATGACAAGCTTGCGTCAAAACGCATTAAGCCTCAGAAGCGTCTTTCGCAGCGTCATCGCCTTTTGCTTGAGCGTTCGCTTGTGATTGAGCGTATTCTTTACCAGCAATGATAGCGTCAGCCATAGCTGAAGCGTATAACGTTACTGCACGGATCGCATCATCGTTACCAGGAATAACGTAATCTACGTTATCTGGGTTTGAGTTTGTATCAACGATACCGATTACAGGAATACCTAAGTTTTTAGCTTCTTTGATTGCAATCGCTTCGTGGTCAACATCGATTACAAATAATGCGTCAGGTAAACCACCCATGTTCTTAACGCCGCCTAAAGCACGTTCAAGCTTGTCCATCTCACGAGTACGCTCTAAAGCTTCACGTTTAGTAAGCTTAGCAAAAGTACCGTCTTGAGATTGAGTTTGAAGATCTTTTAAACGGTTGATAGATTGGCGAAGTGTTTTCCAGTTCGTCAACATACCACCTAACCAACGGTGATCTACATAAGGTTGACCAGCACGTTGAGCTTGTTCACGGATGATGTTAGAAGCAGCACGTTTTGTACCAACAAATAATACTTTATTCTTTTTGCTAGCAAGGTTGTTAACGAAGTTCAAGGCATCATTTAACGCAGGAACAGTGTGCTCAAGGTTGATGATGTGAATTTTGTTACGCGCACCAAAGATGTATTGACGCATCTTTGGGTTCCAGAAACGTGTTTGGTGACCGAAGTGAGCGCCTGCTTGAAGAAGGTCGCGCATGCTTACGTTGTAATCTGCCATTTTCTTTACCTTAAAGTTTGGGTTAGGCCTCCATATATCCGCATTCTCCACCTATTGCTAGGCACCCAGAGTAATGTGACGATATATGTGCGGATTTTTGATAACTATTCATCAGTTTTTCGCACAACTTTTATAAGCAAAATTGTCACGAAAAGCATTTGATAAAATAGGCGGCTATTTATACCATAGACGCTTGCAAATTACCAAAAGTTTTTAGAGATCATGAACACGACTTACACAGCTCCTCGTCGATTAATCAAAACGCCCGAAGAAATTGAAAAGATGCGTGTTGCAGGAAAACTGGCGGCTGAAATTTTAGACATGATTAAACCGCATATTAAAGCGGGAGTGAGTACTTTAGAACTTGATACAATCTGTCGTAACCATATTGAAAATGTACAACAGGCAATTCCTGCCTGTGTGGGCTATGGCGCTGCACCAGGTCGCCCTGCTTTCCAGCATTCCATCTGTACTTCAGTCAACCATGTGGTTTGTCATGGTATTCCATCTGAAAATAAAATCTTAAAAAATGGCGACATTCTGAATATTGATGTGACTGTGATTAAAGATGGCTATCACGGCGATACCAATATGATGTACATCGTAGGCGGTGAAACGTCTATTCTTGCCAATCGTTTGTGTCAGGTGGCGCAAGAAGCCATGTATCGTGGTATGGCAACCGTAAAAGATGGTTCATATTTGGGTGATATTGGTCATGCGATTCAGCAATATGTTGAGTCTGAGCGCTTTAGCGTGGTACGTGAATATTGCGGTCATGGTATTGGTAATGTGTTCCATGATGAACCACAAGTTCTGCACTATGGTCAAAAAGGCACGGGCATGATTTTGGAAGCAGGCATGACTTTTACCATTGAGCCCATGGTCAACGCAGGTGTTTGGCAAACCAAGCTGTTAGGTGATAAATGGACAGTGGTGACCAAAGATCATAAATTGTCTGCCCAATATGAACACACCATTTTAGTGACTAAAACAGGAATTGAGGTGTTGACTGCACGACCTGAAGAAGACTTATCACGTTTTATGTAAACACACATCAGCCCTCTTGTGAAAGTCCATTTTGCCTTTGATAAGCTCAGTCCAATCGTGGGTTGCGCTTGTCGCCGCTACTTTCGCAAGATATCTATTTAAGTAAGATATAAAAAGCTGCTTCGGTAGCTTTTTTATTGGTCTGTTTAGTGTCATCTTTTAAGTCAAAATGCATGAAAACCATGCACCAATTGCAATCAATTTGCCCATTACCCTCTAGCATGATTTTAAATCATGCATATCTATTTCATTCATGAATCATCATCAAAACTCAATCAATAAAAATAATTGATCAATTAAATATTTATAAATAACAGCTTAGATTTCTCCTCTGGTTAAATGTATTTTTTGGCACAACACTTGCTTTATAACTTGCATGATGAATCAAAGATGATTCACAAAGAATTTGTTGACGGTCAATGAAGCCCGTTCTGTTCGGATTGCTAATGTCACAGACATCGCAAAAATAAATGACGTTCAGTTCAGGAGAAGGCCATGTCTTCAAAAATGAATTTAGATGCGAAAAAAGCGACTGAAATAAAATTATTCAGCTTTTCCACTCCAGCCATGCGCGCCTTTCATATGACATGGCTTGCATTCTTCGTTTGTTTCTTTGCATGGTTTGCATGCGCGCCGTTGATGCCCGTCATCTCTGGGGAATTTCACTTAACCAAGGAACAAATTGCAAATATCAATATTGCGGCAGTGGCCATTACCATTCTTGTCCGCCTGATTGTTGGGCCGCTGTGTGACAAGTTTGGGCCACGCAAAACCTATACCGCACTTTTACTGATCGGTAGTATTCCTGTGTTTGGTGTGGCTGCGGCCAATACCTATGAGTCTTTCCTGTTCTTCCGCCTGCTCATTGGTGCGATTGGTGCAAGTTTCGTCATTACCCAATACCATACCAGCGTGATGTTTGCACCAAACGTGGTAGGAACCGCCAATGCCGCTTCGGCTGGCTGGGGCAATGCAGGTGGTGGTGCCACTCAAGCCATCATGCCACTTCTTCTGGGTGCGCTGGTAATGTTTGGTGTTGAACAGGCGATGGGCTGGAGAATTGCCCTGCTTGTTCCAGGCGTGATGATGGTCATTGTGGGGATATTGTACTGGAAACTGACGCAGGACTGCCCACAAGGTGATTTCAAGGAACTACGTGAAAATGGTGTAAATGTTGGTAGCGGTAAAAAAGGTGGCACAGCCATCCTGCTACAGGCTGCCAGGAACTACCGTGTCTGGATTCTATTCACCTCCTACGCTGCATGTTTCGGCATTGAAATCTTCATCCATAATGTTGCTGCAATGTACTATGTTGACCATTTCAATATGGGGCTCAAGGAAGCAGGTTTAACTGCGGGCATCTTTGGTTTGCTTGCCCTGTTCGCCCGTGCTTTAGGTGGTATCATCTCTGACAAGGTTGCATTGACCAAAGGTCTGGATGGTCGCACCAAAATCCTGTTTATCCTGATCCTATGTGAAGGCCTGTTCCTGATCCTGTTCTCACAAATGAATACTGTTGGCCTTGCCATCCTCAGCATGACCATCTTTGCCCTGTTTACGCACATGGCATGTGGTGCAACCTATGCGCTGGTTCCATTTATCGACCGTGATGCACTGGGTGGCGTGGCTGGCATTATTGGTGCTGGTGGGAATGTTGGCGCGGTTGCAGCAGGCTTCCTGCTGAAAGGTTTACTGGATGTTCAGACCTGCCTGATGATTTTGGGCTGCCTTGTATCTGTTGCTGCATTTAGCGTGGTGATGATTCGCTTCTCAGTTGAACACAAAGACAAAGAAAAAGAATTATATGAACAAGCTTTGCTTGAGCGTAATTTAACAACCTAAATGCATACTTTTAGAGGATGAGGCTTTCTCATCCTCCCTCTCTCCAAATTCAAATACTTTATAAAGGATACTGCGATGAATAAATTTTCGTATTCATTAATCACGCTTGCATGTTTATCTACCCTTACTTCAGCATCAGATAATTTTTTCTCTCAAACAAAACTTAGCTTAGATACTCGCTTACGTTACGAGCTTGTTGATCAAGACAATATGCTCAAAAATGCTGATGCATGGACATTACGTATTCGTCCTGCAATCCAAACGGGTTCATGGTACGGTCTAAGTGCATTCGTTCAAGGTGAAGGTACAGTCGAGATTAATGATGAATTTAATAGCACTCGAAATAGTCAAACTCAATACAGCACTGTTCCTGATGCTGAAAACTTGCAACTCAATCAAGCGTATTTAAAATATGTTTACAACCCTAATTTTGATTTAACCGTAGGTCGTCAAACAATTAACTTAGATAATCAACGTTTTGTAGGTACAGTTGCTTGGAGACAGAATGACCAAACCTTTGACGCTGTAAGTTTGAACTATAAACCTTGCAAAGAATTTGGATTGTTTTATTCATATATTGATCAAGTCAATACCATTTTTGGTAGTGAAGAACCTGAGCCTAAGTTCATTCAAGCCCAAGCGAGTAAACAAGAAAGTAAAATTCATTTGATTCAAGCCAAAATGAATTACAACCCTCTTTTAAATGCTGTGGTTTATGGTTATTTGATGGACTTTGAAGATCTTGCTGCATGGTCAAATCAAACCTATGGTTTGAGAGTGACAGGTAAGAAAAATGACTTCAAATATTCAGCAGAATATGCAAATCAAACAGAATATGCAGACCAACCAACAGATTATGATGCTGACTATTATGCTCTTGAGCTGGGTTACAATATATCGAGTCAATCAACAACTATTGGGGACATTTCGATTGGTTATGAAGTTCTTGGTAGTGATGATGGAAAAATTGCATTCCAAACACCATTAGCAACCAAACATAAATTTAATGGTTGGACGGATATGTTCTTAACGACGCCTGCCAATGGTTTGAAAGACTTGTACATCACATCTAACTTTAATATTTTCAGCAAAGGGAAACTGGGTACGGAATTGCATCAATATCGAAGCGAGGAAAAGAATATAGATTACGGTCAAGAATATTCAATTTCTTATAGCCATACCCTACCAATCAAAGGTTTATCTGCTCTAGCAAAATATTCAGACTATCAAGCAAATGATTTTGGTGTTGATACACAAAAATTATGGTTACAGGTCGATTATAAATATTGATCAACAACCATTCACTTTAATCCAGTAGAATTGAATGTACTTAATCATTTCATTTGATTCACTTTATTAACCAAGGTGCAGAAATTGAAAAGGTTAAGTTGCGATGAAATGTCATCAAAGCATCAAAAAACTGTCATCAAAATATAAGAATTGACTGGTTAAATGAAAAATAAAAAGCTTAAAAAACTAAAAAGCTTGCTGATTGACCTTCAGCAAGCTTTTTTCTTTGATTAACGTTTTGGTAATGGTATGTACTGTGACTGAGCATTTTGTTGAACTTTTCGCTCACCAACTTTCACTTGCAGCGTTTGTTGTTTTCCATCACGCTCAACGATCACATTAATGATGCTTTCAGGTGCTTGTAATGCAACATAATTAATTAAGTGTGATGCGGATGTAATCTGCTCATTATTCACTTGAATAATTTTATCATTACGCTTCACCCCTGCTTCATCCGCAGGTCCACCACGTAAAACATCTGCAACAACAACACCTACAGATTTGGCTGCTAATACATCTTGCTCGACCGTGTTCGGAATTAAGCTAATACCTAACCAACCACGCACAACACGTCCATCTTTCAAAATTGAATTTAGAACCTGTTGGCAGACATTTGCAGGAATCGCAAAACCAATTCCAAGTGATCCACCTGATTGCGAGAAAATAGCGGTATTTACACCGATCAAGTTACCCGCAACATCAATTAATGCACCGCCAGAGTTACCTGGGTTAATTGCAGCATCTGTTTGAATAAAGTCTTCATAGGTATTGATACCTAAATCTGAACGACCTGTCGCCGAAATAATCCCTTGCGTAACTGTTTGTCCCACGCCAAATGGATTACCGATTGCAAGTACAACATCTCCAACTTCATTGCCACTCAGTTTAAACGGTAGGACAGGAAGCTTATCCAACTCAATTTTGATCACAGCTAGATCAGTATCAGGGTCAGTGCCGATCACTTTCGCTTCTGCACGACGACCATCATGCAAAGCAACCACAATATGTTCAGCCTGAGCAATCACATGATTATTGGTTAGAATATAACCATCTGCACGAACGATAACACCTGAACCTAAACTATTTTCATTCTGTGGTTGTTGTGGCATTTGATTACCAAAAAACTCACGAAATACTGGATCATTGAGCAATGGATGATTCAACTGTTTGACTTTTTGTGTAGTAAAAATATTGACTACAGCAGGCGCAGCAACTTTAACTGCAGCACTATATGAAACCACGCCACCCGTTCGGGTTGTATCAATCAGTGGCTCCACTTTTTCAGCAGGCATTTTTACACCATCAGCTGCAACTGTTGGTTTAGGTTGATGAAATCTCTGCCAAGCCAGAAAACTAAATATAACAAGAATGAGTAATACCCAAGGTAACCATGTAAATGCACGGCGCACGTCTATTATCCTCTAGGCGAAATTAGTTTATGAGTAAGTAAAATATTGATGAACTAGAAATTTCTATCATTGTAAAGTAAATACCTTAAAATCAATGCAAAAGTTAAAAAAGTTTTGTCTAGCTTTAGTTACATTTAAAAATATGTTTTTATTATTCACAATGAGAGTGTCAACAATCTGAGGATAAGCATGGCTAATTTGCATGAAATTGTGCAATGGTGTAATCAAACTTTAAAAACCAACGAATTTAAAGACTATGCTCCTAACGGCTTACAAATTGAAGGTCGAACTGAAGTTAATAAAATTCTTTGCGCTGTCACAGCATCTGAAGACGCAATTGATGCAGCAATTGAGCAAAATGCAGATGTTTTGCTCGTACATCATGGTTACTTTTGGAAAGGCGAACCATATCCAATTACAGGAATGCGCGGTAATCGAATCAAAAAATTAATTCAGAACAACATCTCTTTGATCGCCTACCATTTGCCTTTAGACTCACATCCCACACTTGGCAATAATGCCGCAATTGCAGATTTAATCGGTTTACAAAAACTAGAAGCTTTAGATCCATTCGAAAAGCATCCGATTGGAAATATAGGCTATTTGGAAAGTCCATTAAGCCCAGAGCAATTGAAAACAAATTTACAGGCTATTTTTGATTTTAATGTGATTCATTTGCCGAGCGAGAAAACTCAAATCCAAAAAGTAGGATTTTGCACAGGCGGCGCTCAAGATTTTATTAATAAAGCAGCAGAAAAAGATTGTGATGCTTATATTTCTGGCGAAGTCAGTGAGCGTACTTTTTATGAAGCTAAAGAATTAGGGGTTCATTATTTTGCATGTGGTCACCATGCAACAGAACGTTATGGCGTTCAACGTTTAGCTAAGGCAATCGCAACACAATTTTCAGTAGAAACAGATTATTTTGAGTTGAACAACCCGATTTAATTAAATTGAATAATCCGATTTCATTTATCGTTTTTAATTGAACCTTTATTGTATATCGTTCTTTAAAAGACTGCCCTATTGTGTTTGGAATCATTTACAATAGAGCCACTTAACGTAAAACCCAGCAATTGCAAGGATTGGAACATGACAACCATTACTTTACCTGCACTTCCATATGGCTATGATGATTTAGCTCCGCATATTACTAGCGAAACTTTAGAATACCATCACGATAAACATCACAATACTTATGTTGTTAACTTAAACAACTTGATCAAAGGCACAGACCTTGAAGGTAAATCTTTAGAAGAGATCATCAAAGCATCTGCTGGTGATGCTTCTAAAGCAGGTATCTTCAACAATGCTGCTCAAGTATGGAACCATACATTCTACTGGAACAGCATGAAGCCAAACGGTGGTGGTAAACCAACTGGCGCGATCGCTGCAAAAATCGAAGAAGCTTTTGGTAGCTATGAAAAATTTGCAGAAGAATTCACTGCTGCAGCAACAACTCAATTCGGTTCAGGTTGGGCTTGGTTAGTTGCTGACGAAGTAAATGGTAAATTATCAATTACTAAAACTGCAAATGCAGATACTCCACTTGCTCACGGTCAAATCGCAGTATTAACAATCGACGTTTGGGAACATGCTTACTACATCGACTTCCGTAACTTACGTCCAAAATACATCGCAACTTTCCTAGAAAACCTAGTGAACTGGGACTATGCAAATGCAAAACTTGCTGGTCAACCAGCAGGTGTTGAGAAATAATTTTTATTTCTTGAATAAAAACTGCCCACTTCGGGCAGTTTTTTTATAATTAAAAATTAAAAAGCATATTTATCAAGCAAACGATTCATTTTATTTATTATTCTTATTGACGCATCTGAAATTCATCCCTAAAATGCGCATCAGATTCTCCAATAGCTCAGTCGGTAGAGCGACGGACTGTTAATCCGCAGGTCCCTGGTTCGAGCC
>CAZKJI010000005.1:0-40826 GCA_964553005.1 uncultured Acinetobacter sp.
GCATATAACCACTGTAATTGCCCTTTCTTCACAAACAGACGATATATCGCGAAACCAATAAATGCCATGCCCAATACAAGACTAAGTATTTGAATCGCTAATTCAGGTAATAACGGACGGATAAAATAAATACTTAACGCCAACATCAAAAAGGCAAAAATCACCTTAATCTGATGCATCCACTCGCCTGCTTTTGGTAGTGCCTTTGCACCTAGAACACTGGCAAGCAGTAATGGAATACCCATACCAAATCCCAAGGTGAATAATAGTAGAGCACCTTGCCACTGATTTTGCGTTTGTGAAATAAAGAGTAGCGTTCCAGCAAGTGGAGCAGTCATACATGGACCAACCAGCAAAGCTGAAATCATCCCCATCACACTTGCGCCAATTAAGGTGCCACCTTGTTGCACCGATTGCATTCGATCAAGATGATTGACCCATTTTTGTGGCAGTTTAATTTCAAATAAACCAAATAAATTGAGTGCGAAAACCACAAACAATAAACTAAAAGCAATTAATGTCGCAGGTTGCTGTAACCATCGTTGGAAATTTAGCCCTGCCACAGATGCAATTAAACCCAATACGGCATAGACCATTGCCATACTAAATACAAAAGTAAGTGCAATCGTCCACGCTTTAACGCCTTTATGTTCACGAACAATCAATGAGGTCAAAATCGGCAACATTGGTAAAGAACACGGCGTAAATGCCAATAAAATTCCTAAACCTAGAAATAATAACAAGCTATAAGCAAGAGAGTGCTGTGCCAATGTGCTTGACCACTGTTGGTCTTGCGCCATATTGGTTGAATTATTCAGCTTTACATCATTAGACTTTTCAGTTGTAAGTTCATCCGTCTCTGCGGTCTGAGCATTTAAGCTATTCGCAGAACGAGCAACATCTAAAAAACGTTTTTGTGAATTAGAACTGACATTTTCGACACTAACCAACCCATCAGCATCGGTTTGAAATTCAATATTTTGAGGTGGATAGCAAATACGGTCTTTGGCACAACCCTGCCATGTAACACGATAATGTTGAGATGCTTGAGTACTAATCTCAAACTCTGCTCGCTGATAATAAACTTGGCTATGACCATAGTTTTCATCGTACTGTTCAATTGCTTTGGGTAATTTCAACGTAACAGGTTGATTGCCTTGTTGAACCTCAAATTTGTGTTGATAGAGATAATAATTAGGCTGAATGGTCCAGTGTAACCGCGCTTGATTGGTTTTGGTCGATTCAACTGAAAATGCAAATGCCTGTTCAGGAGTCAGTAACGGTGCTGATAGATTGTCTTGAGCGTAAACCAAAGACGTACATAACAACAATAAAGTAGCCAAAAAGTAGCGCATTAATTGGCTAATGTACCCACCCTGAACAGACATTTTCATGTTCATCTCACTGTAACTCTCCCGATAACTTAAGACCTCATTCTGCCTGCAGAAGGATTTCAAAAGTTAACGGAGATTTTGACTAGAATAAAACAGATAAACCTAAACCACCGTTATAGCTTTGACCTTTGCCCTCTAAATCAACACCAACACTGGCATCGAGTTGAGCACGGTCATTGATGGCATAGACTAAACCTGTACCTAAACCATAGGCATAGTCTTGGCTTTCTGCTTTACGATAAACAAACTCTGAAAAACCAGATAATTTACCCGCAATTTTATAATCAATGGTTGGAATTGCAGTCACGGCCCAATCACTATTTTGTGCTTCATAACGCATGGTAATTGATGTACCCACCAAATCGCTGAATTTATATGCCACTGCTGAAGTGAGGCTATAAATATCATCTTGATTCGTGAATTCATCATTGCCAGTCGCAATAATCGCTTCTGCTAACAATGCCATTGTTAAACGATCATCTTTTAAATTAATCGCCTTTTTCAAACCAATACTGACATCACCCAAACCGTTGGTTTCTTTTTTCATGCCTGCATATTTATGTTGCTGCCAAACAGGGCCTTGCCAACCCAGTTGCAGTTCTAGACCATCAGCTAATCCTGTGCGCAAAAGCATGTCAGCGTTTAATGTAAGCGTTTTATCTTTTACGCCATCGACGGTCCCTTCTTGATAGCTTACGCTCGGTAGTCCTTGCTCCCAAGCCAAATGCCCTACTGGCGTAATCCCCGTGCCCATGCCAGCCCCAGGACGGTCAAAAGAAAATTCTGCTGCAAATGTTGCAGTTGTCATGATTGATGCAGCAATCAAGCCTAATACTTGAAACTTTTTCATTGTTCTCCCCTTTATATCTTGTTGGCTAGACTTATGCCGTTAGCTCTTTTGACATTTTCGCGCCATGTTTGCGTAATAATTCGAGTGTTTCACGCTCTTCTACCAAAGATTCTGACCAGTCAATTTCATCAAAATCGCAGTCAAAGAATAACTGGCTAATGGATGACAAAATAGTGAGACCCTCTTCATCTCTTGTGTTTGGATCGACTTTTTCATCGAGTAAGCGTTGAACCACAGGTGCGCATGCTGAACTTGCAGCATCCCAAAGCGGACCATAAAACTCTTCCGCATCCCATAAATGTAGATTTGCTTTGGCTTGAATTAATGCGTCTAAAATAGCAAGATAAACGTGAAGTTCTTGTTGTTTTTCATCTTCACTCAATGGCTTGCCAGCTTCATAAGCCTCACAAATTTTTTCCCACCACGCAAACAAACCATCACAAAGAACTGAAACAGGTGGTCCTTGTTCTGGATCAATAAAGTTCGGGTCGAGTCCTTCAGCAAGTAAAGATTGCACTTGGTCTAAATCGAGTTTTTGTATGGCTTGCACCAAGGCCTGCTGCTGATTGCTTAACATGACCAATTCTCACAATGTATTTAATGTTTCTATTATGCCGAATATCCCGACAGGATTTTATAAAACAACCTAAAAATCATGTATAAATTTGATATACACAAAAAAAAAGCCCAAAACTGGACTTTTTTTTCGCGTTTATCTTTACGCTTCATCATCAACTTTTACATCGTCATCGACGTCAACATATTCTGGTAAACCACCACGATGATGTTCTTTTTTCTCATATAAATGTTCCAAACTACGTTTTAGTTTATCAATCGCACCATGAATAGATGCATCGATATTTGCAGCTTTATGAGTCACGGCTAGTGGCTTCATACCTGCTGGACGGGCTTCGATCATACAGCGTTTGTCATGATCTCCCGTTTTTTCCCCATTTTCATCACTAATATGAACCGAAAAATGTGTAATACGCTCGCTATAGCGTTGAAATTCTTGCGTAAGTTCTGCACGGACATAACTAATTAAACGTTCGCTACCTTGAATGTTTTTATCTGTACGGATTTCAATATTCATAAATATCTTCCTCTCTTTTCTATTGAGACGGTGCTACAAAACTTTGTTATCTGGCACACTTTGAGCATGCATTCATTCAGTGCAGTTGTATATTCTGATTATGTAAATGCTTGTGGTCTCCTTGCTTCGCATCTGTTGCTTTTCAGTAGTTAAGAAGATCTTCTATAACTCCAATATCTGACTTTCATAACAAATATGCAAGCTGATTTTTGACATTTTTATTAAAACTTGATCAAAAAGATTTTTAAATTCATTGGCTTTTTTCTTTTGGTCGGTTCTATACAATTCTTTTGAGCATCTGGTCAAATTTGGCTTTATTTTTGCTTAATTCCTTGTATGCTTGACACGCCATTTTTGGGGGGATTTTTTAAATGCAATTGAAGCAACTTGCAGCGACTTGTTTATTGGTATCTACAGCAGCTTTCGTTCAGGCAAAGCCTATTTGGCAAGATTTTAGCCTCACTGGTTTATACGGTGAAAACTATGAAGTTGTCGATGAAAAACAAACGACTTTAACTGTCGAATACGCTGCAAAAGTACAATATGCCGACGTATTCTTCTTTATGGATCGTATGCGCGGTGGTGACGATCATAAAAGTACCTATTTCGAACTTTCTCCTCGTTTGAGCTTAGGCGAAATTTCTGGTCAAAAACTTGCTTTCGGCCCAGTCAAAGATGTGTTGATTTCAACAACATGGGAAAGCAATAACGATGACTTTTCTAGTTTTGACAACTTCTTGTACGGCGTAGGCTTCGATTTAGCAATTCCATATTTCCAATATGCGAATGTAAACTTCTACCGTGCCAATAATGAAAAAACCGCTGATGACTATCAAATGACGATTGCCTATGCATTGCCATTTAAAGTATCAACTGAAGATTTCTTGGTCGATGGTTTCCTTGACTGGTCGACTAGTGAGAAAGATCACGCAAGTGAACTCAACTGGACCACTCAATATAAGTGGAATGTTGGTAAACATATTTCACCTGAAACACGCTTATATTTAGGTATTGAACACTCTGTTTGGAATAACAAATTTGGTATCAAAGGCAGCGACGAAAACAATGTCAGTGCTTTAGTGAAATATCATTTCTAAACAGTCAATCAATTCAAAAACAGCAAGCTTAGTCTTGCTGTTTTTTTTGCAATCACGCATATTCAGAATATGTGAACTTTCATTAATTCATCCATGCCATTCAAACTTAAGCTTGCAGCGCGTTCTTTGCATTCACCTTATCAGATTCGTTTTGCCACACTGAATGATTTGGAACAGATTCTTACGATTTATAATCATGAAATCCTGACAGGTACAGCCAACTGGAATCATCAAGCTGTTGCTTTAGAACAATATCAACAACGCTTTCAAGACATGCAACAGCAGCAATTCCCAATGATTGTGGTTGAAGACCAACACCATAATAAAGTTGCTGGCTATGCCTACTATGCTGCATTTCGTAGTATCAGCGGCTATCGTCAGAGTATCGAACATTCTGTTTTTGTTGATCCAAGCTACGCACGTCAAGGTCTAGGCAAAGCCTTGATGCAACAACTGATCCATCTCGCGATACAGCAAAACATGCATATCATGGTGGCTGCGATTGATAGTGAAAATATGGGTTCAATTGTGCTACATGAACAGCTTGGTTTTGTACAAACAGGTTATATGCCACAAGTCGGACAAAAATTTGGACAATGGCGTGACTTGGTTTGGATGCAGCTACAACTTTCAACTACTCAATAAAAAAGCCTCTTACGAGGCTTTTATTAAATTGCCACCAACTCCCTTATACCCTTTTCAGGCATTTCCGTACCTTGTCCCTGTGCGATCACTTGTCCACGCGCCATCACCGTATAGTTATCTGCCAGTTCTTCAGCAAAATCGTAAAACTGCTCCACCAAAACGATCGCCATTTCACCCTGATCTGCCAATTTACGAATCACTCGACCAATGTCTTTGATGATCGAGGGCTGAATCCCCTCAGTCGGTTCATCCAAAATCAAGACTCTTGGCTCCGAAGCCAACGCTCTCGCAATCGCGAGCTGTTGCTGTTGACCACCTGATAAATCTCCTCCACGGCGATGCTTCATTTCATCCAAGACAGGAAAAATTTCGTAGAGATGACTCGGTACTTTTCGAGTTTTCGCACCTGAAAATTTCGCCATACCAATTAAGATATTTTCCTCTACGGTTAAAGTTGAAAAAATATCTCGTCCTTGCGGCACGTACGCCAATCCTGCACGTACTCGTTGCTCAGGGGACATTTTGGCAATATCTTTGCCATCTAGCAAAATCTGTCCTGATTTAATCGGGAGAATCCCCATCAAGCATTTCAGCAACGTGGTTTTACCAACGCCATTCCGTCCTAGAACGACACTGCATTCCCCTACAGGCGCTTGAAAAGACACGTCACGCAGAATATGACTACCACCATAAAACTGGTTAACTTCTTTCACTTCTAACATGGCAGTCTCCTAGCGTCCCAAATACTTTTCAATCACATCTTCATTGGCTTGTACCTCTGCCAATGTGCCCTCTGCCAAGATTGCACCCTGTGCTAATACCGTAACTTTCTCACTAATGGTGTCAATAAAGCTCATGTCATGTTCTACGACCACCAGCGTATGATTTTTTTTCAATTCCAAACACAATTCAGCGGTGCGTTCTGTTTCCGCATCGGTCATTCCTGCCACAGGCTCATCCAATAAAATCAGCTTCGGACGTTGCATCAATAACATACCGATTTCTAACCACTGCTTTTGACCATGAGATAATAATCCTGCGGGCTTTTTTACAAATTCCTTTAAGCGAATTTGCTCCAAACTTTCCTCCAGTGCTAACTGTGCTTCTGGATCAAGTCGGCTAAACAAACTTTTTTTCACTCGCTTATCGCGTGGTGCAGCGAGCAGTAAATTCTCCATGACTGTAAAATTTTCAAATACCGTTGGTTTTTGAAATTTGCGCCCAATCCCTGCTTCCGCAATTTCCTCGGTACTCATTTTGGCAAGATCATAGTTTTGTCCAAAAAAAGCAGTGCCCGTGGTTGGACGCGTTTTACCTGTAATCACATCCATTAGTGTGGTTTTCCCCGCACCATTTGGTCCAATGATGCAGCGCAATTCACCTTCAGCGATGTACAGTGATAAATCATTGAGAGCGCGAAACGAATCAAACCAGACACTGACTTTTTCCAAATACAAGGCAATCCCATGACTAAAATCTGCGCCTTCAGTTTTGGCGCGTCCATAGCCCTCGCCGAGTTGACCGCCATGTTGAGCTGAGTCTAGGAATAAATCACTCATTTAATTGCTCTCCTTTTTAAAACGGTCAAATAAACCAATCACACCTTTCGGTAAGAAAATCGTCACCACGATAAATAAAGCACCTAAGATCAATAACCAAGCTTCTGGTGCTGCAACTGTGAAATAAGTCTTCACAGCATTGATTAAACCTGCACCAAGAATGGGTCCGATCAAGGTACCACGCCCCCCTGCGGCAACCCACACTGCCATTTCAATCGAGTTGACTGGATTCATTTCACTTGGGTTAATAATGCCAACCTGTGGCACATACAACGCCCCTGCGATACCTGCAATCACTGCCGATAGCACCCATGCTGAAAGCTTGTACCACAGTGTGCGATAGCCCAAATATTGCAAGCGGTTTTCACTGTCACGAATCGCACCAAGCACTCGACCATAAGGACGATTCATCAGTTGACGTAAGCCGATAAAACACAGCATTAACACCAAAGCAGTGACAAAACATAAAGTGGCACGCATCGGCGCAGAGGTGATATCAAAACCGAGTAAGGTTTTAAAACCCGTGAAGCCATTATTTCCACCAAAACCTGTCTCATTGCGGAAGAATAAGAGTGCCGCTGCAAAGGTCATGGCTTGGGTAATAATTGAGAAATACACACCCTTGATTTTTGAGCGAAAAGCAAAGAAACCAAAAATAAACGCAACTAAGGCAGGCACAGATAAAACCAAGATCATCGCCCAAGCAAAGTGCTCTGTGCCCATCCAATACCAAGGGAGTTCTGTCCAACTGAGGAAGCGCATGAAATCAGGTAAGCCATCACCTGCTGATTCGCGCATCAAGTACATGCCAAAGGCGTAACCACCGAGGGCGAAATACAAACCGTGCCCCAAGCTTAAAATCCCTGCATAGCCCCACACTAAATCCAGTGCCAATGCGACCAAAGCCAAGCACATGATTTTGCCAATTAACGTAATCCAATACGCTGACAGATAAAATGCCGAATCAGGGGATAACAGATGTAACCAAGGTAAGCTCAATAACACGGCAAAACAAATGGCAATCGCAATTGCGCTATACGGTTTATCTGCAAATAAAGAAGTGATTTTCATTGGCTTACTCCACGAAACGACCTTTGATGGCAAACAAACCTTGTGGACGCTTTTGGATAAACAAAATCACAAGAACCAAGAGAATAATTTTTGCTAAAACCGCACCTAAACCAATCTCTAAAACTGTACCGCTAATCCCTAAACCTAAGGCTGCAAGTACTGCACCCCACACTTGCCCCACGCCGCCAACCACAACGACAAGGAAGGCATCAATGATGTAGTTTTGTCCGAGGTCAGGCCCCACGTTACCCACTTGTGCCAGCGCACAACCTGCCAATCCAGCTAAGCCTGAACCCAAACCAAATGCAAGCATGTCGATACGTGCAGATCGAATGCCCACGGCACGAGCCATTTGACGGTTTTGTGTCACAGCACGAATAAATAATCCGAAACGGGTTTTGTTCAATAAGAAAACTAGAAGCAGTAAGACCGCCACAGTAAAACCAATAATCGCAATACGGTTATATGGCAACATCAGACTTGGCGTCAGGGCAATACCACCACTGAGCCATGCGACATTCGACACTTCAACGTTCTGTGCGCCAAAGATCATCCGAACCGATTGCATCAAGATTAAACTCACACCAAAAGTTGCCAATAATGTTTCCAATTGGCGACCATAAAGCGGACGAATCACAGTACGTTCAATCAACATGCCGATCAGCGCACTCACCAGAAATGCAGCAGGAATCGCAGCCAATAAATACCAATCGACTAAGCCTGCAAAGTGCGTTTTAAAAAAACTTTGAATGACGTAAGTGGTATAAGCACCGATCATGATGAGTTCACCATGTGCCATATTGATGACACCAAGCAAACCATATGTAATCGCAAGACCAAGCGCTGCTAAAAGTAAAATACTTGCGGTACTGAGACCCGAAAATACATGCCCTGACCATTCACTGATTTGAATACGCGTTTTAATTTTATTTTGTGCTTCAACTAAAGCTGCTTTCAATGCGGGATTATTTTGTGGTTGTTCTAAACTTTGATTGATTAAAGCCAATACATCTGGACGATTTGAATCCGCCAAAACTTTTACTGCTTCGATCTTGGTGAATTCATCTGAACTATTAAAATCTAAACGAGCTTTCAGTTGTGCTAAACGAGCTTTAACACCTTCACTTTTTTCATTGAGATAGAGTTGTTTGATCGTTGCGACATCAAGCTCATCCAAGTTATTTTCTAAAATATCAACAGCGGCTAAACGTTGTGATGCATCATCAGAATTCAATTTAACTTTGGCTTGTCCAAAGTTCAGCGCCTTACGTAAAGTATTGACCAGCGTCACTTGAGATAAATCTGAGGGCCAAGTGTCGACGGCTTGCAATTGCGGATAACTTAATAATTTTTCATCGTTTTTTAAAATGTAAGTATTACCTGAACTATCGGTATATAACTCATTTTGATCAATATACGCGACCAATTGATCCAGTTGCTCAATACTGGCTGGCCATTGATTCAACATGGCACGACGAGTAGCAAAGTCAGATTTAACAAAAGTTTGGATGGCATCCTGAGAAGTTGTAGACGTCACAGTTGTTGGTGAAGTAACTTCTGCCCATGCAGGATTAAACATGATCTGTGCCATGATGCAGAGCATTGCCAAAACATAGTGTTTCGCCATAAGACTCCCCTTATATTTTCTATTTAAACCAATCAATAAGAAATAAAACCAAGAAAAACCTGCTGCCAAAACAGCAGGTTGCATGGAACAATTATTTAGGAATATATGGGCTCCAAGGCTCAGCTTTGATGGTTTGAGGCGTTTTATAAACCACATCAAATTGACCATCACCACGGATCTGTCCGATCATCACAGGTTTATGTAAATGGTGATTGGTTTCATCCATTTTGAGGGTATAACCTGATGGCGCAGCAAAAGTTTGACCCGCCATCGCATCACGAACTTTATCAACGTCCGTTGTACCTGCTTTTTCAACCGCTTGTTTCCACATATTGATACCAACATAAGTCGCTTCCATCGGATCGTTGGTCACAACTTTATCGGCATTTGGAAGTTTGTACTCCACCGCATATTGCTTGAATTTGTTCACAAACTCGGTGTTTTTCGGATTTTTAACTGACATGAAATAGTTCCATGCCGCTAAATGACCCACCAATGGTTTGGTATCAATTCCACGTAATTCTTCTTCGCCAACTGAGAAAGCCATCACTGGAATATCAGCAGCTTTAATACCTTGGTTGCCTAACTCACGATAGAAAGGAACATTGGAATCGCCATTGATGGTGGAGATCACCGCAGTCTTTTTACCTGCGGAGAATTTCTTGATATTGGCAACAATAGTTTGGTAGTTGCTATGACCAAATGGCGTGTATTCTTCCATGATGTCTGCATCGGCAACACCTTTAGACTTCAGGAAAGCACGCAGGATTTTATTGGTGGTGCGTGGGTAGACGTAATCTGTACCGAGTAAAACAAAACGTTGTGCTTTACCGCCCTCATCACCCATTAAATATTCCACCGCAGGAATGGCTTGCTGATTCGGTGCTGCACCTGTATAGAAAATATTTTTAGACTGTTCCTGACCTTCATATTGCACTGGATAGAACAATAAACCATTTAACTCTTCAACCACAGGAAGCACCGACTTACGTGATACTGACGTCCAGCAACCGAAAATAACGGCAACTTTGTCCTGAGTGATTAACTGACGTGCTTTTTCAGCAAATAGCGGCCAATCTGATGCTGGGTCAACAATGACAGGTTCAAGTTTTTTACCCATCACCCCGCCATTGGCATTGATTTCATTAATGGTCATCAATGCAGTATCTTTCAGAGAGGTCTCAGAAATTGCCATCGTGCCAGAGAGTGAATGTAAAATCCCCACCTTAATGGTGTCACCACTTGCGGCTGGTGCTGCCGCCTTGGTTTCTGTTTTTGCTGCTTCTGTTTTTTCGGCTGGTTTAGAACAACCGACCAGTCCTACCCCCATCATCGCTGCCATAAGAACGGACATTGACATTAATTTGTTTTGCATCTTTGTTCTCCACAGATTGATCTTTTGATTTTTACTGAGTGGAGTTATTCAATTTTTATGCCAACAATTTAAGCTATTGTTTTATTTTAATATTTATTAAATAAAATAAATAAGAATCCAATCTTGTATACAACATTGCATACAAAAAGAACGAGATGAACTAAAATGATGCAGATTAATTTATCCTAAATATGGCTAGACCCTAGATAAAGAAAAGCCAAGCATGCAAGCTTGGCTGACTCATCCATTTAACTAATCGTTTAAACCACAATATCCGCTAAATTACCTTTCTGTTCTAACCAATGCTTACGATCACTCGAACGTTTTTTTGCCAGCAATTTATCTAATAACCCTGCGGTAAAATGCGCATCATCCAAATCAAGTTGGACTAAACGGCGCGTATTTGGGTCCATCGTGGTTTCACGCAATTGACTCGCATTCATCTCACCCAATCCTTTAAATCGAGTGATTTGCGGATTTTTATTACCTTTCACTTTTTTCAAAATGCTTTCGAGTTCACTATCATCTAGCGCATAATAAACATCTTTACCAATATCAATACGATACAGTGGTGGCATTGCGACAAACAAATGACCATCTTCAACTAAAGTCGGGAAATGTTTCACAAACAAGGCACAGAGTAATGTCGCGATATGTAGACCATCAGAGTCTGCGTCGGCAAGAATACAGATTTTGCCATAACGCAATTCAGATAGATCATCGCTACCCGGATCAACCCCTATGGCAATCGCAATATCATGAACCTCTTGAGAAGCGAGCACCTCATCCGAAGATACTTCCCATGTATTTAGAATTTTTCCACGAATCGGCATAATCGCTTGGAAATTCTTGTCACGCGCTTGTTTAGCACTTCCACCCGCAGAATCACCTTCAACAATAAATAATTCGCTGTCTTCGCGCGTTAAACCCACACAATCAGCCAGTTTTCCGGGTAACGCAGGACCAGAGACGATCTTTTTGCGCTCCACTTTTTTCGCTGCTTTTAAGCGACGCCCAGCTTTAGCAATTGCCATTTCAGCTAACTGCGTTGCAATCTCAGCATGTTGGTTTAACCATAAAGCAAAGGCATCTTTGGCAATATTCAGCACAATATTGGAGGCTTCACGACTGGATAAACGCTCTTTGGTCTGCCCCGAAAATTGAGGTTCTTGGAATTTCAGCGATAGAATGAAATTGACCCCATCCCAAACATCTTCTGCCGAAAGTTTCATATTACGTGGTAATAAATTACGTAATTCACAGAACTCTCGTAACGCCTCCGTGACCCCTGAACGCAATCCATTGACATGGGTTCCCCCTTGTGCAGTTGGAATCAAATTGACGTAACTTTCTTGTATTTGTTCACCACCCTCAACATTCCAACAGATCGCAAATTCACAAGCTGCTCGCTCTGCTTGTCCACTACTGACAAATGCAGGATCAGGTAGAATCTCTCGATCCTCAAGTTCATCCATTAAATAGTCGACTAGACCATTTTCAAACTGCCATTCAATTTTTTCATTATTGATTTTATCGTCATAAATAATTTTTAAGCCCGCCGCTAAAACGGCTTTAGCTTTCAAATTATGCTTCAATGCTTTTAGTGCAAATTTTGGACTATCAAAGTATTTTGCTTCTGGCCAAAAGCGAACGGTTGTTCCTGTCGCACGTTTCGCCACTTTACCTTCTAACACCGATAATGGTGCAACAGGTTCACCTTGTTCAAACGCCATTTGATACAAGTTACCTTGGCGTTGTACCGCAACCTCAACGCGTGTTGATAAAGCATTCACGACAGAAATACCGACACCATGTAAACCACCAGAAAATTGGTAATTATCGGTACTGAATTTTCCGCCTGCATGTAATTTGGTCAAAATAATTTCGATACCACTTTGTCCATATTCAGGATGAATATCGACTGGCATACCTCGTCCATTATCTTCGACTGACAATGAACCATCTTCATAGACCGTGACACAAATTTGATTGGCATGTCCTGCAAGTGCTTCATCCACCGCATTGTCAATCACCTCTTGCGCCAAATGGTTTGGACGTGAGGTATCGGTATACATACCGGGACGACGACGAACAGGATCTAAACCTGAAAGAACTTCAAGGGATTGTGCCGTGTATTGTGTCACTTGGTCTGACTTCCTTATTAGAGGGCTGTCGATAAAAATCGGAGTACGAAAGGTAATTTTTCTTCAAAATCATCCATTGCATGATTACCATCAGCGTCGGTTAAAATCAATGCAGATGGCTGTGCTGCATTATAATAACGTTGTGCTTGACGATAATCCAAGACTTCATCACCTCGTTGCAACAGTACAAGAATTTTATCAGCATGCTTTAACTTCGTGTCAGCAATTGATTGTAATTGCTGCAATTGGTCGGCATCGAGTGTCCATGAATCAGTGACTTTGAGTGGGATTTGTTCAATCCCGAATAAATCTTCGAATAACTGCCATGGTTGCATAGCAGGATTAATCAGTACAGCAGGGCATCCATATTTTGCGACAAGATATGTCGCATAGAATCCCCCTAAGCTACTTCCAACCAATCTCACTTGATCGAGTGGTAAACTTTCAATCAGCTTAGAAATATCTCTTAAAACGTGTTCAGGCGGTTTATTCAAATCAGGTAAATGCACATCAGCATGCTCAACATTTGTGCAATATTGTTCTAATTGTTGCCCCTTTTTTGACATGGGGCTGCTTTGAAAGCCATGTAAATAAATAATTTGCATACGCACCATAATAGACAACAGCTTGACTTATTATCAAATAAATCACATTATTTAGGTTAATAGATAAATAAATAACAATATAAATTACATTTAAGCTTGATATTGTCTGACACAAAAAACGATAGTGCACTCCGTTCATCAGTATTCTAAAAAAATTACTTATGAAACACATAAGATGTAAGCGTTTGTTGTAGTTTATCTAAAGAATATTAAGTCAATTACTTCAAACCTTCGGTATATATCAAGGATGGGGAAATCAATATGCCAAGTTTAACGCCTCTGCATGAAACCTACTGCAAATGGGACAGTACACCCCCGAGTCAGGCAGATGTTTTGGAAGGTTTGGCGCAAGTTGTGAGCACGAGCTTAAGTGGTGTTCACGAATTGGTGCAATTAGTGCAAACAGAAGTGTTACGGACAACACTTGGTTTAAGCGCACAAAAAGCTAAAAATTTACAGAAACTTCCACAGTTACAAAAATTTTATCAATTTTCTTATGACACATTACAGAAGTACGGTAGCAGTTTTCTTGCACCAAGTTTACGTCATATTATTGAAAAATTCCCTGTGCTGCATGATAAACCCCTGACACCAACACTGCATTTCGTGGTGGGTGCATTAAACGGGATTTTTGGAGACTTTTTCTTAAAACAACACAACCCAATGGCTTTACCTATGGTGCTTTATGATCATTATGGATCATTACAACAAGGTGAATTAACTGGTCGTATTGTCATTCTTACACATGGTCTGTGTATGAATCATCTCAGCTGGTCAAATAGCCGTTATGGTGGAATTGGTGAACGTCTGCTTGCGCAACGGGACAACAACACCATGTTATATCTGAACTACAATACAGGGCGTCGTATTTCTGCAAATGGTCGAAGCTTTGCCAATGTACTTGAAGATTTAGTACAACGAAATCCAAGAATCACCAGCATTGATTTAATCGGACACAGTATGGGTGGCTTGGTTTCTCGTAGTGCCCTATTTTATGGCAAACAGAATCTCTATCAATGGGTGCATATGGTTGAGAATTTAGTTTGTATTGGTTCGCCACATCATGGTGCGGCGCTAGAACGCTTTGGTTTTATTTTGCAGGATAAATTGGGCGCGTTCCCTTTTATTAGCTTAATTGGTCAACTGATCAACATTCGTAGTAATGGTATTTTAGATTTGCGTCATGGCAGTGTTCGAGATGACGATTGGGAACATAATAATGCACGTATTGGCTTTGCTGATGATAATCGTAAACCTGCACCATTACCCTCTCATATCAATACCTTCTTAATCGCAGGTACTTTAGAATTTGAGAAATTGCGTAATAAAGCACTCTCTGTCATTGGCGATTATTTGGTCAGTGTGGAAAGTGCGCTAGGTGAACATCAAAATCCACGCTTCCAACTTAAATTACCAGAAACCCATAAAGCCGTATTCTATGGTTTAAACCATTTTGAAATTCAGTACCATTCGAGTGTTGCTGAACAGATTACACGTTGGTTATATCCCGATGTTGACGAAGTCGTTGAGGAAGGTATCCAAACACATTTAATCAATGTTCCGAATAATTATACTTTTGATGATTTAGATGGCATCGTAGAAACCTGATATCAGTCTTCTTGATCTAATAAAAAAGCCAACTCACGTTGGCTTTTATTTTTTGTTATTTAGCGACCTTATAATTTCTAAAAAGCTGCCATAAACAAACCAATAAGATCAAACTAAAATACAGCAACGACCACACGGGTAGAGATTGTCCTAAGAAAGTCCAATCTATTGCTGCACATTCGCCTGAACCTGAAAGCACTTCCTGAAATACCGCTTTCATTGGCAATGCATCAACTAAATAGTCCAAGCCTGGACCGCAACTTGGCACCTTATCAGGTGGTAAATGCTGTAGCCAAACATGACGAGATGCCACGCCCACTGACCAACCGATGGATAAGGTTGCTAATAGTGCATAAAAACGTTTAAAACCATTTGAAATCGGATTATGAATAAATGCGACTAACGCAATCAATCCCATTCCAATTAAGCCAATACGTTGGAAAATACACAGTGGGCAAGGCTCTAAACCTTGCACATGTTCTAAATACAACGCAAACGAGATACCAATAATACTCGTTAGTACCAATAATGCACTAACTAAGCGGTAAGTCCATCGCATGGGAAGTCCTCTAAAATTTTAACGGTATTGTGCAAGATATTGTTCAAAGCTGATGTCATTATCTTGTTCAAGTTGCGCCTGTTTTTGCAACGATGTTTGCGCTAATTCTGCAAAATATTGTTCTCTTTCTGCACTCAATTGATGTTGTTCATAACGATTGACATGTTGTTGAGCCATGACACTCCCGAAGCTCCATGTCCCACCATGATCCAAAGTATCTTTAATCACATGCGCGGAAAGGGTATTCTCAACATGATCTAAACGCTGCTGCATCACTTGGATTGCCTCAGAATATAACTGTGAACCATCCATTTGATCTAACAAAGTAGCGCAGTCTTGAATCGCATTTAAATGACGTTGTGCCCAATCATGCAGTGAAACTATTGTTTCACCTTCTATAATTTTAGCATCTACTGCACGTCCACGATTGACCACTTCAGTTTGATTATGATCAATCTGTTCCTGTTCATCAGCAAATAAATCAGGACTGTCATTTAATAAACAATACAATGCTAAACTTTCAAGAAAACCCGCTGAAATTTCATCAATTCCAATCGCACTATAAGGGTTCACATCTACGGCACGTAATTCTACATAGCCAACACCACGATTCTTCAATGCTTGTGATGGGGTTTCACCTGCTTGTGGTACTTGTTTCGGACGAACTAGACTGTAGTATTCATTTTCGATTTGGAGCACGTGATCATTGATTTGAATCGGCTCACCCTGTTCATCATTTAAACCTAAATCGGTAAATTCAGGATAAGGGGTATGTACCGCTTTTTGTAATCCGTCAAGATAATCGTGTAGATCGTTGTAATGAATACCTAATTCTTTTTGCGCTGAGTTTTGATAGCCTAAACGTCCCATACGCAAAGCTGTTGCTTCTGGTAAATATAATGTTCCTTTAACCAAAGGCTGCAAGTGATGCTCACGCCCTGTTAAAAAGCAACGACAAACCGATGGGCTTGCCCCTAACAGATACATAACCAACGGGGTAAGTCGGATAAAGTTTCGAATCAGGCCAAAATAACGATGGCTACGATAATCCTGCAAACTGAGTTGTTTTAATTCTGGCTTGGTTTCATGTTGTTGCAATACTGCAAACAATTGATCAGGAAAAGATAAATTGTAATGCACGCCAGAAATGGTTTGCATACGGCGGCCATAACGTACACCTAAACCATGACGGTATAAGGTTTTAAAGCGGCCAATATTAGAAGTGCCGTACTGTGCTAATCGAATATTTTCTTCATTATCATCCAACATACACGGCATGGACAGTGGCCATAATCTTTCGCCTTCTTCTAGCTGCTGATGTACCACGCTATGAATATCTCTTAATTCATCTAATGCAGCCGCGATGGTTGTTTTCGGTGTAGTAATAAACTCCATCAATGCTTCTGAATAATCTGTCGTAATATGCGGATGTGTTAGTGCAGAACCTAAAGCTTCTGGATGATTTTTTTGTGATAAAAATCCATTGCTTTGCATACGTAAACTTTCGCGTTCAATGCCGCGTAGCATCCCCTTTAATAGCGAAGCATCTACACAAGTCGGTATCACAGAGGAAGAATGTATGCTGGGTTGATTCATAATTTATATGCTCGCTTATTTAAGATCAGCCAACCACATAAATGGTCGCGACTTGGTTATTCTGCCAATTATAACGACAATTGTGATCTAGTCATCTGATTTAGTTTGGCAATTTTTATCACAATCTTGTTATATAAGACATGCTGAAATTGTGATTTTATTAAAAATAAATCTTCCCATGAGCACTGAACTATGCAAGCACAGGATATTCTTAATTTTTGGTTTAATCCTGAACACCGTTCACTTTGGTTTGCCAAAAGTGATGAATTTGATGCAAAAATTCGCGACCAATTTCAAATAATTCACCATCAAGCGATCCAAGCAGAGCTTTGGTCTTGGCGACACACACCAGAGGGTCGTTTAGCCGAAATCATTGTGTTGGATCAATTTTCTCGCAACTTATATCGTGATCAAGCGCAAGCTTTTGCCTATGACAGCATGGCATTGATGCTTGCTCAAGAAGCAATTAGTTTACAACTCGATGCTCAACTGAATCCCGAACAACGCTCATTTTTATATATGCCATTTATGCATAGTGAATCTAAATTAATGCACGAGTTTGCTTTAAAACTGTTCCAACGTTTAGGGAACGAAATTAATTTGAGCTTTGAAAAAAAGCATAAAGTGATTATTGACCGTTTTGGGCGTTATCCACATCGCAATGCCATCTTAGGTCGAAACTCGACACCTGAAGAACTGACCTTTTTAACACAACCGAATAGCAGCTTTTAAGTCTATCGTCTCCTGAGACATTGAACATAGGAATTGCAAAATGAAATCTTTATTCATATGTGCCCCTCTCCTTGTTACATTAACACTGGCAGGATGTGCAACTGTTCCATCAAAACCCAAAACCTTCGATCAACTGGGTCAATTCACCGCTTATCCATTGAATAACAAAACTTACCGCATTGGTTTCCAAGCAGATAATAATTTGAGTTATGCTACAGCAGAAGAAATTACTTTACTCAAAGCCGCACAAACTACAGTCAAAAACGGTTTCCGTTATTTTACTGTTGTTGATGATCCAAGTAACGCACGACATAAAACGCAACGCCAAGCTGTGATTTATCCGACACCCTCTTATTACCCATATGGTTATTATCGCCGACATCCTGCCTTTTGGCCTGACCCATTCTATGATATGCCTCAAGTGGTCAATCTTGATCCAATCCAAGTGTCGTATACTATCGAGTGTTTTCAGACTCAGCAGCAATCACCTGATGCTTTTGATGCGCAACTCATTTTGCAATCATTAGGGCAAAAATACGGATTGAGTCCAACAGGAGATGTGTTGCAGCCCCCTGCGCCACCTCAAAACAAAAAGTAAATTGATAAGGATGACTCAATGAATTCAGTCGAAGAAATTCACGTACCGAGCCTGCAAAGAAGTAAGTACTTCGCCACTATGGCATTGATCATTGCGGTTGTAGCATGGATTGGCTTAATGGTCGCGGCGCATTTTTTACCTGAATATAAATGGGTCATTCATATTTTTATGTTAGGTGCGGAAGCAGGTGTAGTTGGTGGGCTGGCTGATTGGTACGCTGTCACTGTACTTTTCCGCAATCCTTTTGGAAAAATGCCTTTACCCAAACTATTGCGTGACCATACCGAAATCATTCCACGGAATAAAGCGCGTATTGCAGAATCAATGGGGCGTTTTGTACAAGAAAACTTTTTATCTCCTCAAATTGTTGAACGCAGTTTAAAAAATGCTGACCTCAGTTTGGCCGTCGGTCAATGGCTAGCCAACCCTCAAAATAACCAACAAGTCGTACAGATGATTCAACATACTGTACCGAAAATTTTTGAATTTGTGAGCCAAGATCAAATTGCCCACTTTGTGCAAAACAATAGTGTGCAATGGGTACGCAGTACCAAAATCAATAAACTCGCCAGTGAAATGTTACGTGCTGTTTTGGAAAATGACTTCCATCAAGACGTATTGCAACGCGGTCTTGATCTGGCGCATGAGTGGATGGTCTCTCATCCTGAAAAGACACGAGATCTATCACGTAAACTATTCCAAGAGTTAGGTGTTTGGAAACTCGCCAAAGGCGCAAGCTGGATTGGGATTGATGTGCAACAACGGACCATTGACTCACTGATTGAAAAGGTTGAATCCATGCTGGCCAACCCTGAACATCCGTGGCGGCAGGACATTGAAACCACCACGCATAATCTAATGTTACAGCTTGCGGACAGCAACAGTGAAGCCAGCAAGCGCTTAAATCAGAGCAAGGATGATGTGCTGGACAGCCCACAGGTGCTGAACTTTATTAGTGGTGCTGTGGCAATTTTATGTGATGCGATTAAAACGGATTTAATGCAGGCAGATTCTGGTATTGCAACGAATTTACAGGCTGCGATACAACAGCTTGGTGAAAGCTTGATTCAGAATGAAAAAGTACGTCAGGTTCTGAATGAAAAAATGGTCGGTTTGGCAACCAACTTTAGCGAACAATATAGCGACAAGATCATCCGTTATATCAGCGAACGTATCCACGAGTGGGATTCACGCGAAATGATCGCCAAAATCGAAAGTGAGGTGGGTGGTGATTTACACATGATCCGCGTCAATGGCGTGATTGTCGGGGCGTTTATTGGTTTGGCGCTGGGTATCATTCGTGCCATTGTTGAAAATGTTTTATAAATAGCAACAGAACGATGAGGGAATTTGCTCCTCATCGTTATGCAGATTGCGCCAGTTGCTGTTTACTTTCTTGATAATAACGAATCAAAGTATCTGTATCTTGTTTTAAAAATGCAGTTAGATAGGCTTTCACTTGTACCAATGAAAGCTGCTTAAACTGAACCGTCTCTTTCGCCTGAAGCGTAATTAATCCAAATATTTGTTTTTTAGGGACAACCACTGGAATGTCTGTCTTGACAATAAAGTTAAGTTCCTGAGATGATCCGTAGGTATTCAATACGATTTCTATGGTCTGTTCTGTCTTTTCATCGGTAATGGTAAACGTTGGGCTAGCACCATCAAGCTGCAGCCAACGGCTTAATTGTTTTTTCCAGCCCATTTTATCAAAACGAGTTAATACCCCAATGGTATTCAGTGCCTCAAGCTGCTCTACATCTTTTAAATCAATATGATGTGGGTAGCGTATTTTTAGATCGAAACTGTCCATTACTCTATGTCCCATTTCACGATAATTGGTATTTAATTGAACCCCTCGATAGAAATTATAGCGCTTTACATCAGCAACTAAAATAGCGTATCATCATGAAAAACAACAAATTTTTTAGACAATTTTCAATAAAAAATGACCAATTCCGTCACTATTGTTTTTATTCAGACACAATTACCTGCTTTTTCCTGACATAAGACACATTTTTCAGTCGATTAACGGCAAAATTCAACCTTTACCTTAATCACAATAACTTGGTCAGGCATCACTTTTCACTATACAATCACGGCAAAACAAAACGTCAATCAGGTTAAAAACAATGTTGCAGCTTCAGTCAAAACTCCCAAGCCAAGGCGTGACTATTTTTAGCGTGATGACTGAACTCGCACAACGACTGAATGCACTGAATCTGTCTCAAGGCTTCCCCGATTTCCCTGCTCCACCTGCATTGCTTGAAGCGCTGAGCCAAGCCACGCTTTCAGGTTATAACCAATACCCTGCGGGAGATGGTGTTTTAGTCCTCAGAGAACAACTGGCCAAACAGTTTTTACAGCGAGATCAACTGCAACTCGATCCTGTCACCGAAATTACTATTACCCCTGGCGCAACCATTGCGATTTTTTGTGCCATTCAAGCCTGTATCCATGCAGATGATGAAGTTATTATTTTTGACCCGAGCTATGACAGCTATGCCCCTGCAGTACAACTGGCAGGGGGGAAATCCGTTCATATCCATTTAGAAGCACCAACATTTCAGGTGAATTGGCAAAAAGTTAAAGATTGTATCAATGCAAAAACTCGCATGATTATCGTCAATACACCGCATAATCCGACTGGTGCGATTTGGTCAGAACAAGACTGGCATCAACTGATTGAACTCATTCAAGATAAAAATATCGTTGTGCTCTCTGATGAGGTCTATGAACATCTCGTTTTTGATGGACAAAAACATTTTAGTGCGCTGCAATTCCCCGAATTACGTAAACGCAGTTATGTAATCGGTTCTTTTGGAAAAAGTTATCATGTCACAGGTTGGAAAACGGGTTATTGCGTTGCAGCACCACATTTAATGCGTTTGTTTCGTCAAATTTATCAATTTGCCAATTTTTGCGGAACCACACCTTGCCAAATAGCATTAGCGAACTATATGCAGCAACATCCTGAGCACGTTCAGGAACTCCCGAACTTTTATCAGGCAAAACGGGATCGTTTTAATGCTCAAATCCGAGACTCACGTTTTAAATTTCTATCATCTCAGGGAACCTATTTCCAAAACCTAGACTATAGTGAAATTCGACCTGATCTGAATGATGTGGAGATGTGCCAATTCCTTGCAGAGCAACACAAAATTGTCGCTATCCCAATTTCCGTCTTTTATCAGCATCCTCCTGAATCGCTCAGACTCATTCGATTTTGTTTTGCTAAAACAGATATAACCTTGCAACGTGCGGGAGAAATCCTTGCAGAGTGTTGATCAACAAAAATAAACCGAACAATCATGACGTCAATATGACCGATGATGGTATGGTGGAAAAAGAAAAAATAGAAACGTTTCTGGGCGAAGCGTGAAGGAAATAGAATGACACCCCGCCAACCTTTGGTCATGCAACCCAATCTCTGGAAAACATTTTTTGTTTTTCTGGTTCCCTTGATTGCCACCAACATTTTACAGAACTTATCAGGAACGATTAATACCATCTTTGTCGGTCAAATGATGGGAGTAGATGCGATTGCTGCGGTGTCTGTATTCTTCCCAATTCTTTTCTTTTTATTGGCATTTGTGATCGGGATCTCCGCGGGAACGACTGTACTGATTGGACAGGCATGGGGTGCGCAAAATCTTGAAAAAGTCAGAAGTGTGATTGGCTCTACCCTATTTATGACGTTGATTGGTGGCAGCATTATTGCTGTTTTAGGTTGGAGCTTTGCCGAGCATATTTTGCAATTATTAGGTACAGATCCTAAAGTCATGCACCTCTCTCTGCCCTATGTTCGATGGATGCTGGTGGGTAGTCCATTATTGTTTGTCTATATTATTTATACTTCGATTTTACGTGGTGTCGGTGATAGTGTTACCCCTCTAATTGCATTGAGCCTAACCAGTCTGATTGGTTTGGCGGTAACACCTGTTTTGCTCAAAGGCTATTTTGGATTCCCTGCTCTGGGCATTGTCGCGCCTGCTGTTGCAACAATCATGGGATATGCCGCAGTCCTTATTTTTCTGAGCTTCTATCTCAATTATAAGAACCATCCACTGAAAATAGATGCCCGTCTATTGAAAAGGATTCGTCACGATAACAACCTAAGCAAACTAATCTTAAAGCTTGGTATCCCAACAGGCATCCAAATGGTGACAACTTCATTGGCAGGCTTAGTCATTATTGGTTTGGTTAATCATTATGGTGCACACGCGACCGCAGCATATGGTGCAGTGAACCAAGTACTCAACTATATTCAATTTCCAGCCCTCTCTATTTCAATTGCGGCTTCTATTTTTGCCGCTCAAGCGATTGGTGCAGGCAAACCCGAACTATTAGCCAAAGTCACACGAACCGCTTTGGGAATGAATGTCATATTTACTGGTAGTTTGATCACTTTGGCTTACTTATTTTCCAAATATTTAATGGCACTGTTTATTACCGATCACAGCGTCATTGAACTTGGGCAGCAGCTCTTATTTATTGTGTTATGGTCAATTTTATTCTTCGGTGCGAGTGCTATTTTTGCTTCAATCATGCGGGCTAGTGGAACCGTCAATGTTCCCATGATGATTAATATTCTCACTATTATTCTAATTGAAGTTCCTTGTGCCTATTGGTTTAGTTCGTTATGGGGCTTAACGGGCATTTGGACTGCTTATGCACTTTCTTTTGTCTGCTTATGCATATTACAAGCCTCTTATTATCAGTTCGTTTGGAAGAAAACCAAGATCAAAGTCCTTATTTAAAAATTTCTTTGATCCTCAAATAAAAAAGCCATTCTCTAAGAATGGCTTTTTTATGCTTGCAACTTACATCATTTTCGTTGCAATCGCTGCAAGACGTTGATAACCCGTCGGGAATAGACGTTGGAAAGAATCTACAATTCGAGCATCTGTTCCAATCAACAAACGGCGTTTATCTTTTAATACCGCATTTAAAATTTGACGTGCAGCTTCTTCTGGTGGTGTACGCAAGAATTTATCAAACTGCTTGATCGATTTGTTTGGATCCATGCCCAAGCTCTTTAAACTGTCATTCATTTTGGCCGCTTTTGCGATATTGGTACGGATACCACCTGGGTGTACACAAAGAGAACTTACGCCACTTTTTTCAATATCAAGTTCTTGACGTAATGATTCAGTAAAACCACGTACCGCAAATTTTGTTGCATTGTATGCAGATTGTGTTGGTTGCGAAGTTAAACCAAAAATACTTGAGATATTGATGATATGACCATCTTTGGTTTGCTTAATGAATGGTAAAAATTCTTTGGTGCCGTAAACCACGCCCCAGAAGTTAATGCCTACAATCCATTCCAAATCTTCATAACTTGCGCCTTCAACAGTTGAGCCAAGTGCCACACCTGCGTTATTAAAAATCATATTCACTGAGCCATGATCTTGAACAGTTTCTTGCGCCCATTGCTTCACCGCTTCACGGTTTGAAACATCAAGAACTTTGGTCGTTACTTTGATTGGATTTTGTTTTACCAACTCAACAGTTTGCGCTAATCCTTTCTCATTTATATCACTCAATGACAAATGGCAACCTTGTTTAGCCAATAAAATTGCCAATTGCTGTCCAATCCCAGAACCTGCACCTGTGATCGCTGCGACTTTATTTTTAAAATTTTTCATTGCCTATCCTTTGTATTTCGAATGATATGCACACATTTGTCTTGATCATGTGCAGTTTAAGCTATAACCAATATAATTTTGACAATACGGGTTGTCAATATAGTACACTACAGCTTTAAGACAAATGGCAATAACCAACATATTGCTTGTCATATTAGGTCTATTTACATTTCATGACGTAAGATGTTTAGACACGATGAAATAAGTTTTACGAAATTTAGTTATTATAAATTCGCAAGACTTGTTTAAAATGCAAATAAATCTTAGACATACGATTTAAAGACTTTTTAGGGAACGGTTTTTCCATGGCAACAGAAGATCTAGCGACACGCAAGAAAAATAATATCGAAGCGAAAGAGCGTCAGTTTAAAGGTCTCTCTTTAACTGAACGCAAAGAAGCTCGCCGCGAAAAATTGATTGAAGCAGGCATTGCGACCTATGGTACACAGGGTTTTTTTTCGGTCACTGTCAAAGATGTCTGTAATGAAGCCAAGCTGACAGAACGCTACTTTTATGAATCATTTAAGAAAAGTGAGGAACTTTTCCAAACCGTATTCTTAAAAATGATTGGCAAAATGCAAAATTGTTTAACCCAAGCTGTGCTCATGGCTGCACCTGAACCTAAGAATATGGTCACGGCAGGTTTATCCGCATTATTAAGTACAATTAAAGATGACCCTCGTATGGCACGAATTATTTATATCGATGCCATGTTGGTTCAAGACCTGCATAATCAAGCCACGATTCAGGAAACCTTGACCCAATTTGATCGTATTATTCAAGCATTCATGATGATTACCATGCCAAATGCACCCCAAAATGGTGAAGAAGTTTCATTAATGGCAACAGGTTTAAATGGATATGTGACGCATATTATTATTCGTTGGGTTTCCGAAGGTTTTAAACAGCCTTTAGAAGATGTGTTATCTGCTTGTTGTGCTGTGTTTTTATCATTTATTGAAACCACCTCACAAAAAAATTAAAATCGTTTTACAGTTTTGTGACGAACAAAATAAAAAGGTTTCGATGGTATTAACCAAATGAATTCATTTATTTTATTTGCAAACAACTTGTCATTATTTGGTCACTACTCTGCCTTAGAATTGTCACAATTTATTGCTAAATTCGACTTTATTAACTCTTTTGCAATGATATTGTCATAATTAATCTTTGTAATAAGCCTGTTATAACAACAAAACGGTTCACCGTTACAGATTTTAAGGGTATTGCGCAGTGAAAGATGACTATATTTTAATTGTCGATGATGAGCTACCGATCCGCGAAATGATCCATACCTCTTTGGATATGGCAGGCTTCCAATGTTTACAAGCTGAGGATGCCAAACAAGCGCATCAGATTATCGTCGATCAGCGTCCTGCTCTTATTTTGCTGGATTGGATGCTACCGGGTGGTGTCAGTGGTGTAGATCTATGCCGTCGTCTCAAACGTGATGAAAACTTAGCTGAAATTCCTGTCATCATGCTGACAGCACGTGGTGAAGAAGACCATAAAGTGCAAGGGCTAGATGCGGGTGCAGATGATTACATGACCAAACCATTCTCTACACGTGAATTGGTTTCTCGTATCAAAGCTGTATTGCGTCGTGCAAATGCACTCAGTGGCGAAAAAGTCATTGATGCTAATGGCTTAATGCTTGATCCAGTCAGTCAGCGTGTGAGCTTTGGTAACAGTATTCTCGATATGGGTCCAACCGAATATCGTTTATTGGCTTTCTTTATGACGCACCCTGAACGTGCGTATACACGTGCACAATTACTGGATCAAGTTTGGGGCGGTAATGTCTATATCGAAGATCGTACTATTGACGTGCATATCCGACGTTTACGCAAAGTCTTAGAACCTTTTGGCGTAGATCGTTTTGTACAAACAGTACGTGGCACAGGCTATCGTTTTTCTACACGAGCTGATTTAGCAGCAGGTTAAAATCCTTTATGTATGAACCTTATCCCGTCCCTGAATTGGCACGTGAACATCAACGTTTCCGTGACAGCAATTTATGGACGTTTGCAAAACAAGATCTAAGACTGCTACTTTTTTTCTTATTGATTGCGAGCTTAATTGGATTCGGGGTTGGATACTTTTGGAGCTGTATTTTTGTCGCGTTTGTCGTTTTTTTTATACTCCAACTGCGCTCACTGTATTTAGTCAATGAGTGGATCTCAAATCGTCCCTATGATGTTCCCCCAAATCTAAGCGGTATTTGGGGTGCATTATTATTTAATGTCTATCGAGCGCAGCGACAAGAACGTATCGTTCAAGCCGAAATGGTAGGTTTGATTGATCGTGCTCAATCATCTCTGGTTGCATTGGCGGAAGCTGTCGTTTTGATTGATGACCAACATCAGATTGAATGGTGGAACCCTGCTGCCGAAAAGTTATTAGGCATCAATCCTTTAGATCGCGGACGTAATTTACTGGCTATTTTGCGTCAACCTAGCTTTATTGAATATTTTAATCATATCGATCAAGCACCTGATGGCATCCGTCTACAGGCTCAAATGGACGAAGACCGTTATGTGCAAGTCAAGTTAACTCGCTTTGGTGGGGAAAGTCGCTTATTGGTGGCATATGACACCACTCGCGTACATAATCTTGAACAAATGCGTAAAGACTTCGTGGACAACATTTCTCATGAATTACGTACACCACTCACCGTATTGAGTGGTTATATCGAAACATTTATCGATCAAGATGACATTACTCCTCGCTGGAAACGCGCTTTCACTCAAATGCAATCACAAACCAAACGCATGAATGCATTGGTGAATGATTTATTGCTTTTATCCAATTTAGAGAACAATAAAAAAGTTGCTAAAAATCAAATTATTGATATGGCAAATTTGATGAATCAATTATTTGATGATGCGCGTGCTTATAATCTCGATTATGGTCATACTTTAAATTTAGATATCGACAGTCATTGTGATTTAATCGGCTCTGATATGGAAATTGCCAGTGCGTTTAGTAATTTAATCACCAATGCTATCAAGTACACCCCCAAAGGCGGCATTATTACGATTGGCTGGCATGAAGATGGCGATCACGCTTACTTTACCGTACAAGATAATGGGATTGGCATTAATCCAAAACATCTACCCCGTTTAACTGAGCGCTTCTATCGTGTTGACAGCGCACGTAGCCGTCAGACAGGGGGGACAGGTTTAGGCTTAGCAATTGTCAAACATGTGTTAATGCAACATGGTGCCCATTTAGAAATTAGCTCCAAAGAAAACGAAGGCTCAACCTTTACGGCTGTCTTTCCCAAAGAACGTTTGTATCGTATAAGCTAAATAAAGGGAGCTAAAATTGCTCCCTAAATATTTGATATTACAATTTAATTACAATAATAATATAATAATATCTTGATTAATTTCACCGCTCATACATTCTTCTTTAGACGTAATATATTTTATGAATTCTCATTTCTGTCGTAGTTTCGCCTTTCTCCTAGGCTTAAGTAGTTCATTTTCAGCGATCGCCATGCCTACTGATCCATTGATCGGTACTTGGAAAGTGGTAGATGAACGGAGTGGTTCTTATCTATCTGATATTGTGATCAGACGTAATTCTAAAACTGAACAATACAGTGCTGTCATTGTGAAAATGTATCCTCAAGGCAAAGATGCAATTCCTACACTATGCACCCCTTGTACTGGTGCTTTAAAAAATCAGCCGATTATTGGTATGGAAGTACTGAGTAATCTTAAAATGCTGAATCTAAATGAAGAATTTGGACAAGGTGTATGGATCAATCCTTATGATGGATATAAATATAGTTTGAATGCGCGTTTAAGCAAAACAGGTAAAATGCTGACGATAAATGCGAAAAACCCGAATAATAATACGTTTAGAAATATGACGTGGATTCGTCTCTAAATTAGAAATCTCTCTTTCAAAATTAGATTAAAAATCCATCAAAAAAGAGCGTATATGAATACGCTCTTTTTTCAAATAATTCTGTGATTTTGAGATCAATAACACATAGATAAAAATACATTTCAAATGAAGGAATGACTTAAACAGATACAGTTTTCGACTCTACCAAATGACTGGGTAAACCAAAAATATGGTCGAAAAGATAATTATAAACAAAGGTATAACAAGGTATCAGAACCATCAGGCTTAAATCTAACAAAAATGCTTTTATTAAACTGATCTGCATGATCCTAGACAAGTTATTGTCGCGAGTAAACATTATACTTTACCCGATCCACGCTTTCTGGTTTCTGAAACTTATTGGATGACTGATAATTTGTCGATGGCAATTCAGATGGTCGAGCAAGGATTGGGTTGGGGAAATTTTCCGTTGTCTATCGTCCATGAGCATTTTGCTAAACAAAGTTTGGTTCGTCTGGAGTTTAGTGATACCACCAACGGACTAGATATGCCAATCCATGCGATTTGGCCAAGCTACAAACCGCTCAGCCAATCTCTGAAATTTCTGATTGAGTTTTGGGCAAAACAAATTCAAATCGAATAAAAAAAGCCCGACATCCTGTCGGGCTTTTTCGTATTTCGCACTTTAGGTATAACTCCTGTTCTACCTCACGTCCTGATGCCTGAACTTATCATTTTTGTTTTATGTTCTGGAACTTCCTGTTCCTGATGAGTTCATATTAGGCAATTTGATCGAATCTGGATATGGGTCATTGACTGGAATTGGTGTAAGAGAAAGCGTACAGAGGTAGTTTTATGCTTGGCAAGAAATACCAGTTTAGTGGCTTATAAGGTCATTAATCATTTTTTCTGAGTCAATGATTTAAGCTATTTAATCCATTAGGCTATAAGAGTTAATAGATTAAATAAGTTCACAATAAGGCTAAAAATGATGTGGAATAAATTAGATATTGGGTCTGGTCGCCCGTTAATATTGTTGCATGGCATTGGTATGTCACATAAAGCATGGAACCCTATAATTCCAATCCTCAGTCAATCGCGCCGAGTAATTGCATTTGATATTGCAGGGTTTGGTGATAGTCCCAAATTTGATTTAAATCTAGAACCTACTATTGAAAATCTTGTTAAAGCATTAGCAGAACAGCTTCATGAAATCGGTATTGATGAGCCTGTAGATATAGTTGGAAACTCAATGGGGGGATGGATGGCTTTAGAAGCAGCTCGTATAGGTTTAGCAAGCTCTGTTGTCGCAATTTCACCAGCGGGACTGTGGCTTAAGTCACCAGCGCATGTAAAGACCATTTTTTTTAGTTTGAGATATGCAATAAAGTTAATGCCATGGTTCTCTAGAGAACTAATGAAGTTTGGTATTTGCAGAGAAATATTTTTAGCAGTTCCAGTTAGTATTGGAGGCCGAAAAATTTCACCAGAAGATGCAATAAATTCTATTAATGATTTTTCAAAAGCATCTGATTTTGAAAGAACATTTTCAAATGCAGGTCGATTTATTGATGGGAAAAACATTAAAATCCCGTTAACAATAGCTTTTGGTTCAAAAGATTGGTTACTAACCCGTAAAGACTGCCAAATAAAGCAAGAATTACCGAAACAAACAAAATGGATTGAGCCAAAAGGTTGGGGGCATGTGCCAATGTGGAAAGATCCTAATGGTGTAGCAAATCTAATACTTGAAAATATCTAATAAACTAAAGGCGTTTTAACATTTTATGGTAGTCTCCTCATAGGCCTTTAAAAAATTAAAGCCCCTTACAACAATATTAAGGGGCTTTAATATCATCTTGAAATTTTTACAACTCAAATAGAATGACCCAACCGCTCACCCATTACTACAGTCGAGTTCGCTTTAAACTGTTCTTCCCACATCATTTTATCTTTTTCAAATAAAACCACAGCAGTAGAACCTAAGTAGAAACGACCCAACTCAGCACCTTTATCCAGTTGCAGTTGATGATGCTGTAATTCAACACGGCCTGTTGGTTTTACTTTACCTGTAGCAACCGTTTCAATCCCAGCCACAATCATCGCACCGACCAAAACTACTGCCATACGACCCAGCTCGGTATCAAACAAGCACACCATACGTTCATTACGTGCAAACAAACCTGGTACATTTTCAGCTGTAGTTTGGTTGACTGAGAACAACTCACCTGGAATATATAACGTTTCAGTCAATGTACCCGCTAATGGCATATGTACACGATGATAATCTTTCGGTGACAAATAAACCGTCGCAAACTGACCATCAATAAACGGCTTTGCCAGTTGCGGATCACCAATTAATTTCTCAACAGAAAAGCTTTGACCTTTGGCTTGAAAAATATCACCTGCTTCAATTTTACCCAACTGTGAAATCGCACCATCCGCAGGGCAAACAATACTATCCGCTTGTTCATCTACACCACGTACACCTTGTTTTAATGCACGAGTGAAAAATTCATTAAATGATTTATATTGATTTGGATTCGTTTGTTCGGCAATGCTCATATCAATGCCATATTTTGCTTTGAACGCTTGAATCACAGCAGTTTTCACCAAAACGTTTTCACTTGCTGCAACTTTGCCAATAACACGGCTCAGTTGATGTTGAGGTACTAAATTTTGTGCTTTGATAAAAAGTTGTTTTTTTAAATCTGCTGAAAAACTCAAGACGGTGACTCCCCTGAAATAATAGGACTATCGAGGCGATTGCCCCATTCACTCCACGCACCATCGTAGGCTCTGACTTGCCAATTGAGCAATCTTGCCAATATATACGCCAAACCCGAACGATGATGTGACTGACAATACACCACCACAGGTTGTTGTAAATTAAAGCCTAATTGTTCTAAACGTTGTTGAGTGCGTTCAAGCGGGTGTAATTTTAGATGATTTTCACGGTTTAGGGCAGTACTCCATTCAAAATGCAATGCATTTGGGATGTGACCACCGCGTCGCGCAGCTAAACGTAGTCCAGTATATTCTTCATTAGTGCGGCAATCCCAGAGCTGAATATTCTGTTGTTGAACCTGCTGAAGTAATTCATTGTATTCAACTCGATACTGTTGCACGCTATTCAAATTAACTTGTACAAGCTCGCTCACAGGGATGACTTTATCTATATCTGCTGTGGTTGGTAAGCCTGCCCCCAGCCAAGCATGAATCCCACCATTAATCAAACTGGTGCGGTTAAAACCAAGACAATGTAAATTCCAGATTAAACGCCCTGCCCACGCCCCACCTTCATCGTCATAAACGACAATATGATGTTGGGATGAAATATTTAATTTTTCGACGAGAGCTTGTAAACCTGCTAGATCAGGTAACACCCCATTCGCCTGTTCATGCTGTGCAACCAAGAATTTAGGTTGTAAATGAATGGCATGAGGAATATGCAATTGTTCATAAACCGATGCTCGGCTTAAATCAACGACACGAATCAGCTCATGTCCTAAATAAGGTACAAGTTCTTCAGGCTCAATCAGTAAACCCAGTTTAAAATCTACATCAGTCATTTTTATGCTATTTTCTATCCGCATTGAATCAATTTTAACATAGCCGACTTTTTATCTTTGTCTGATTTTTTGCTTTCAATTAGCAGAAAATCAGCTATAGATTAGCTGACCTCTTCGATCTCAAACACCTGTCTTAAATATGCAAGGAAAGTTTCATTGTCAGTCATGGTTTTACCTGAACTATCGGAAATTTTTGCCACCGATTGACCATTACACTCCACTAACTTCAATACAATATTCAGAGGCTTTTGCCCCATATCATTGGTCAGATTCGTCCCAATACCAAAACTAACTTGAAAACGATCTTTAAAATATTGATGCAATAGCCATGCTTTTTCTAAATTGAGACCATCACTAAAAGTCAGCATTTTGGTTTTTGTATCAATCTTTAATTTGCGGTAGTGCGCATACGCTTTATCCCCCCATTCATAGGGATCACCACTGTCATGACGTAAGCCATCAAAGAGTTTGGCAAAGTACAAATCAAAATCACGTAGAAAAGCATCCATTCCAACCACATCGGTCAAAGCAATGCCTAAATCACCACGATATTCTTGTACCCATGCTTCTAGAGCCGCTTTTTGAAAATTACGCAATCGGACATCTAAAGCTTGAAACGCTTGTAAAAACTCATGTGCCATCGTCCCGATTGGGCTAATACCCAGCTCTTTAGCAAGTAGAACATTACTGGTTCCACGAAACACTTTTGGTGCAACCGCATAAAAGGCTTGTACCACATGTTTTTGCCATTCAAAACTATAACGACGGCGTGTGCCAAAATCCGAAACTAAAAATGGTGGATCACTCTCTTTTTGTTCTTTTGCATATTGTTGTAACTGAAGTAATTTCTGTTGTAAGCGACGCTCACCTTCCGCCAATACCTCATCGTTACGGATACGGCGGAAATACAACTCATTGACGATCGCCAATACAAAAATCTCAAACATCATGGCCTGAACCATCGGCCCTTCAATCCGAATATCCAACCGACCCGATTCATCAATACTGGCTTGGATAAAACGTCTTTTTAACTGGAATAATTCAAGGTAATCAACAAAATCACTTTTGATGAAACGTAAAGAACGAAGATATTGCAACTCATCTTCAGCAAAACGCAATTCACAGAGTAAATCAAGCTGATGATTTAGATCTTCTAGAATCTCAACCAAAGGATAAACCGTATCTTCTAGGTTTCGACAGCGAAATAAATACACGCTATGCGTCTGTGGAAATTGATGCAGCACCACTTGTAGCATGGTGAATTTATATAAGTCAGTGTCGAGTAAAGATCGAATAATGGCAGACATAGCGGATGGTTATAACCGATTCTTTTGCATAATAGCTATTGTTATACAATCAATTGACTCATATTGAATAGTAGACTTTTGCTGCACAACTCATTTTTATATGCGGTGTCTGTTACACTGCCTCACTCTATTTCACCTATTTTTTAATCTTATGCGCGCATTAATTCAACGAGTTTTAGAAGCGAAAGTCGTGGTTGAGGGTCAAACCACTGGCGAAATTCAGCACGGCTTACTCGTATTCTTAGGTCTAGGTAAAAGCGATACTTTAGAGCAAGGACAAAAGCTCATTGATAAGATTCTAAAATATCGAATATTTGATGATGAACAAGGCAAAATGGGGTGGAATCTAAGCCAAGCTCAGGGTGGACTTTTATTGGTTTCACAATTTACTTTGATGGCGCAAACACAAAAAGGCTTACGCCCTGACTTTGGACCTGCCATGCCGCCAGCCGAAGCGAAAGCTTTGTATGAGCAATTGGTTGAGTATGCACGTCAACAATTTGCTCATGTCCAAACAGGTATTTTTGCTGCTGATATGAAAGTTCATTTAATTAATGATGGGCCTGTGACTTTTAATTTAGAAATTGAATAAATGAGACATAAAAAAACTCCCTTTTAGGGAGTTTTTTTCAGGTTGGTTTATTTACCTGTTTTTTCTTTAATAAATGCACGTGCTTGGCGAATTTTTTCTTTTACTGGTTTTGGCACTTTCGGTGGAATCAATTTAGCTGCTTGGTTAAACCAAACTAACAAGCTGAAGTCACCTTCCATTTTAATGCTGCCATCTTGCATACCTGTCATGAATGCAGTTGGATCACCCTTCACCAAAGTTTTTACGCCTTGCTCACTTGAAGCAAATTGCAAAATAAAATCAGCTTTTTCAGGGCTGCCCGCAACCGTATGAATTCTGCCACGGTTCACAATAATCTGGCGTGCCAAACCTAAATCTGTACCAATTTGAATACGAAATTCACGATCATGAACCAATTCAATAAACTTTGGGCTGGTACGTGCCAATTGCTTCATACGTAACGCCAAACCTGCCACTAATAGATCAAGTGGATCAGTGCTTACATCAACGATCGGTAACTGAATCACAGGTAAAGAAGAAAGCTTCATGACATTTATGCCTACAGTATAATGATGAAAATTAAGACAACCGTATCCTAGCACAATTGTCGATAGGTCTGTAAAAGCTTTGTTGCAGAAAGTTAGCACAAAAAAGGCATGCTGAGCATGCCTTTGATGTAGTTAAAATTATTATAAATTATCGGCTAGAACATTGTTGTTGGTCATCCTTATAGACTGGCGTATGTTCAATATACTGACGTTTCGCCAATTGCTTTTGTGTTTGTTTGTCTTCACGTAAAAGTATGAATGTAACCGTTACCATCGCAAGGCTTAAGGCTGTCAAATAACTATAGGCGACCGACATTTCGAACATGGTTTGCATACCAAAGCGCACCGCTTCTAATAATCCCCAACTCAACATACCCGCTAGCATAAAGCCTAACCAACGACGATAAGGAGAAAAGAAAACAGCAATAACTGCGACAGCGATTAAGCCAAATCCAACCCACATGGTGAAATTCGCTGCTTCCATAGAAACCTCCGTCTTTAAAAGGTGGTTTGGATCGTGTCCAAACCTCATATTTGTTCTGTAATCTCTAAACAATATTCGGTGTTGCATTAACGTCTTTATGCATTATGGAGGGTTTTTTATAGAAAAAAAGAGCTTGAAATTAACCATACGACACAAGGTGTCGCAATATGCTTTTGTCATTACATTTTTTAAAATTACAAAAGTCTCAAAGTGCTATATAGCATCAATTACGGCGTGTCATTACAAAAACTATCACGCTGTTTACAGCTTTAAAAAACTTTTTTTCAGAATTTTTTTATCGTTGTTTTTCTATACATTTAGGCATAAGCATGACGGAATTGTGACGTATTTAAAATAAAAAATGCCGCTTGAAAAACGGCATTGGATAAAGCTTAAACAATTTGGGCATTTTTAGAACAATCCGTCTTTAAGCACGGTTCAGGTCCTTGTCATGCATTCCCAGCAAGTACAGGACACCATCCAGACCGACACTTGAAATTGCCTGATTGGCATTTTGACGAACAAGTGGTTTAGCGCGGAACGCCACGCCTAAACCTGCGATTGATAGCATTGGTAGATCATTCGCACCATCACCAACAGCCATCGCCTGCTCTAATGAGATTCCCATTTTGTCTGCCAATTGACGCAATAATTCAGCCTTACGTGCGCCATCCACGATCGCACCTTTGACTTCACCTGTCACCAACCCGTCTTGTACATCTAAAATATTGGCATGTACCTCATCAATACCGAGCTTTGCTTGTAAATATTCAGCAAAATACTGGAAACCACCCGATAAGATTGCCGTTTTATATCCCAATGCTTTCAGAGTCGAGATTAAACGTTCCGCCCCTTCCGTCACGGTTAAACGTTCTGCAATTTTAGGTAATACAGAAGCATCCAAGCCTTTTAATAATGCAACACGTGCACGAAAACTTTGTTGGAAATCGAGTTCACCTTGCATGGCACGCTCAGTAATTTCAGCGACCTGTTCACCGACACCTGCTTCTAGCGCCAATTCATCAATCACCTCTTGTTCAATCAAGGTTGAGTCCATATCGAAACAAACCAAACGACGATTACGACGGTAAGCATTATCTTCTTGTACCGCTACATCAATATTCAGCTCACCTGACAAACTCAAACATGCAGCTCGCATCGCTTGTGCATCCAACATTTGTCCACTTAAACCAAACTGAACACAGGCACGACGTGGAAATTGGCTTTCTGCATCGAGATCTAAACGACCAGATAAGCGTGTTACTGTTTCAATATTAAAGCCCTGACTCGACACAATTTTGGTCACTGCCTGCAAATGCGCAGCGGTCAGCTCTGGTGCAAGTGCCGTCACGATATAACGGGTACGCCCACCTTCACTCACCCATTGTTCATATTCTGCGTTGGAGATTGGTTTAAATCGCACAGTTAAGCCAATATCATGTGCTAAAATCAAAATCTCTTTCATTGCTAATGCTGTTGCAGTCTCATTATCCGAAGCAACAACAATTCCTAAAGTGAGTTGATTATGGATAACAGCCTGACCCACATCGAGTATTTGCAAAGAATGCACGGAAAGTACCTGCATTAATCGAGTAAACTGATTCGGTTGATCTGGTCCTAAAAAGGATATAAGAATGATTTCACGCATGAATTGACTCGTGTTTGAGCGACAACTATTGTATGTAAGAATCATAACATAACCTGACCTGAATCTATTTGACTCTTATTTATCTTGGAAGTTTAACTTGAATGCGCCTCGCCAAGGGCTATTTGCTAGCCTGCTGATCGTAAGTTTTGCACTGCATACCTTTTTACTGGTGATTGCAACGACACATCAACTCAATGAAAATCGCGCCAGTCAGGGACAACTGATGACCAGTCAGCTTGTGGCAGATAGCCTTTCAGAACTGGAACCTGCCAACACGGTCTCATTGGCACTGGTGGCCAACCGTTATGCAACCAATCCCAGTATTGCTTCAATCCGTATCTTAGATGCCAATAAACAAGTCCTTGCAACCAGTGGTATGGCAAAGACGCGTCAAGGTGAAGTCTTTGTTCGAGATGCACTACAAAATGAAAAGAAAGTTGGAACGGTTGAAATTACGCTTATCCAACCAAGTATTGGTGAAATCTTACGCACGCAGTGGTTGGCGATTTTGGCATCTTTATTTATTCATGGGTTGATCTGGTTGGCGTATCGTGCCATTGCACGTCCAACACGTAGTGAATATTTAGCTCGTATTAACCAAGAAAATCATCTTAAACATGAAATTCAACGTTTAACTCAGGCTCTCGCACTTGAGAAGCAAAATACAGTCACGTTAGTTGTACAAGCACAGCAACAGGCAAAAGCTCAACCAAAATCACGTATTGAAAAAGCTTCAACAACAGATCAACAAGTCAATTTAGATCATCAAACCGTCGCACTGAATATCCAGTTTTATGATCCAAAACAACTGTTGAGCAGTGTCAACCAATCCGTTTCTGTGCCTTATTTTAAACTCTGTCAATTATTCTTGGATAAAAGCATTGATCTCTGTGCGAAGCATTACCAACTCGACGCTGCACAAATGAACGTCGTTCAAGAATTTAATGCTGAAGGCGCAACCTTGTCGACGACATCAGAACATCCCCATGCATTAGAATGTCTGATGATGATTGGTGCTGTTTTCCAGTTATTGGCAGATGTTTTATATAAGCGTTATCGTGAAGATAAACGTTTTGCACTACAAACACGCGGTGCTGTTGCTAGTGCTGTAGAAGCGATGCAATTAGATGCGATTGAGGCAGCCAAGCGCTTAACTCAACACTTACATGCCAAGGAAGCAGCTTTACACCTCAATCATGAGCAACTCAAAACGGTTCAAAACAGTTATGAATTAGTTGTGATGCCAAATCCGAGTAGTATTATGACTCGTCATGCCTTTATGATTAATGGGATGAATGAGCAATGTGCCACCGTAGCACAAAACCTGCGCACTGAAATTTTGATGGGTAAAAAAGTAAAAGCTTCGACTGAATCTTAGCTCGATCGAATGTATCGGTTCAAATTCAAAATGCAACGCTCCCTTACAGGGCTATAAATGCCCATTAGGATAAAGCGTTGCTTTATTATTTGCTTGATTCACTTTTTTAATTGATAAAGAAGCACAGGCGAAATTTGTTAAAATGCGGTAAACTATGCGTGGTTTATCGAATATGAGTGCCTTGAAAGGCAATAAAAAGGTGAAAGCGAATGCCGCTGAGTCGTGTTGAAGAGCTTGTCGCAGATATTCGTGCAGGCAAAATGGTCATCCTGATGGATGATGAAGATCGTGAAAATGAAGGTGACTTAGTCATCGCAGCAACGCATGTTCGCCCTGAAGATATTAACTTCATGATTACGCATGCGCGCGGCCTAGTTTGCCTAACTTTGAGTCGTGATCGCTGTAAACAGCTTAATTTACCGTTAATGGTAGATCAAAACGGTGCACAACATGCCACTAACTTCACGCTGTCGATTGAAGCAGCTGAAGGGATCAGTACTGGTATCTCCGCTGCTGAACGCGCGCATACAATTCGCACCGCAGTTGCAGCACATGCTAAACCAAGCGATATCGTTCAACCTGGTCATATTTTCCCATTGATGGCTCAACCAGGCGGTGTATTGCACCGTGCAGGTCATACGGAAGCAGGGTGCGACCTCACCCGTTTAGCAGGTCTAGAGCCTGCCTCTGTTATCTGTGAAATTATTAATGAAGACGGTACCATGGCACGCCGTCCAGACTTAGAAGTTTTTGCAGAAAAACATGGTTTAAAAATCGGTACAATTGCGGATCTGATCCATTACCGCATGACCAATGAACAAACGGTTGAACGTTTGTCTCAAGAAACCATTGATACTGAATACGGTACATTTGAACTGTATAAATATCGTGAAATTGGTAATCCAGATATCCATTTAGCTTTAGTAAAAGGCGAACCAAAACAAGGCATCACCACTGTTCGTGTGCATGGTTTTAATCCTGTTCGCGACTTATTAAAATTAAATAAAGCCGATGGTTCGGCAGCGTGGAATTTAGATCTAGCAATGAAAACAATTGCTGCAAGTGAGCGCGGTGTATTGGTATGGATTGGACAAGATCACTTGGAAGATTTAGGTCATGCCATTCATCATTTGAACCAACCAAAACCACTGAAATCAAATGCAGCTCTATCGCAGCAATATCAAACCATTGGTGTCGGTGCACAAATTTTACGTGATCTTGGTGTTGAGAAAATGAAGTTGTTGAGTTCTCCACTTCGTTTCAATGCTTTATCAGGATTTCATTTAGAGGTAGTGGAATATATCACTGCCGATCAAATCACAGCAAAATAATCGAGGTTGCTATGGCAATTCGCCGAATTGAAGGTTTATTACATCTCGCAAGCGAAGGTCGTTATGCGATCTTAGTAGGACGTTTCAACAGCTTCGTGGTTGAACATTTACTTGAAGGCGCGATCGACACTTTAAAACGTCATGGCGTTTCAGAAGATGCGATTACCGTGATTCACGCACCTGGTGCGTGGGAACTTCCTATCGTTGCAAAAAAATTAGCGGCTTCAAACAAATTTGATGCCATCATTGCACTCGGTGCAGTGATCCGTGGTAGTACACCACATTTTGATTTTGTTGCAGGTGAATGTGCGAAAGGTTTAGGTGTAGTTGCACTTGAAAGCACAATGCCTGTGATCAATGGTGTCTTAACGACAGACAGCATTGAACAGGCAATCGAACGTTCAGGTACGAAAGCAGGAAACAAAGGTAGCGAAGCTGCATTGACTGCAATCGAAATGGTTAACTTATTAAAGGCAATTTAAAGCATGTCGCAAACACTTCAGGCCGCTTATGCAGCGAAACGCAAAGCACGTCGTTTTGCTGTACAAGGGATTTATGAATGGCAAATGAGTCATAACCCTGTCCATGAAATTGAAGCACGTACACGTGTAGAAAATGCTATGCACAAAGTTGACCTTAACTATTACCATGAATTGCTCACTCAAGTGGTTGCTCAACATGAAGCTTTAGATGAGTTACTCATCCCTGTACTTGATCGTGAGTTAACTGCACTAGATGGTGTAGAACTTGCAACCTTACGACTTGGTGCTTATGAATTACGAGATCATCTCGAAGTTCCATACCGCGTTGTACTTGATGAAGCAATTGAGCTAGCAAAACACTTTGGTGGTGCAGACAGCCATAAATACATCAATGGTGTATTAGACCGTCTTTCATCAAAGCTTCGTGAAGCTGAAAAACAACAAGCAAAATAATAGGCTTGATGTTGCATGGCTGAGTTTTCAATTATTGAGCGGTACTTTAAACGTACATCAAAATCTGATGTCAGTTTAGGTATCGGTGATGACTCAGCCATTGTTACCCCTCCTCCCTCACAACAACTCGTGATCTGTGCAGATACATTGGTTGCTGGTCGACATTTTCCCTTAGATACCTCTGCCCATGCCATTGGCTGGAAAAGTGTCGCGGTCAATTTATCTGATCTCGCCGCAATGGGTGCAAAACCACATAGTATTTTACTGGCACTCAGTCTCCCTACCGTTGATCATGACTGGTTGGCTGGATTTAGTCAGGGTCTTTTTGATTGTTGCGATCAATTTGGTGTTAGCCTGATTGGTGGCGATACCACACAGAGTTCCCAACTGACCATCACGGTCACGGCACTGGGCTGGATTGAACAAGGTCAAGCCATCACGCGTGCTGGTGCACAAGTCGGCGACTATGTCTGTATTAGTGGACAGATTGGTGATGCCGCGTTTGGATTACAACACTTAGGACATCCTCTACAACAACGCTTAGATTATCCAACACCTCGTTGTAATTTGGGGCAACAGCTAAAAGGTTTAGCCTCAAGTATGATTGATGTTTCAGATGGACTCGCACAAGATTTAGGACATATTCTGAACGCCTCAAAAGTAGGTGCAACATTACAGCTTGAGCAGCTTCCGATAGATCAGTCACTAAAAGAATTAGATTTGAGACAAGTTTGGCATTATGCGCTTGCAGGTGGTGATGATTACGAATTATGTTTTACAATATCACCGCAAAATTTTGAAAAACTGTCGCGACAACAATTAGATGTTCCGCTTACAATAATCGGCAAAATTACCCAACAAACTGGATTGTTATTTGAGTATATGGGTGAAAATTACCCACTACAAATTCATGGATACCAACATTTTGCATAAGCCTCCCATTCACTTCAAACAGATGACTTGGTTCGATCGCTGCATCGTTTTCTGCGG
>CAZKJI010000006.1:0-39642 GCA_964553005.1 uncultured Acinetobacter sp.
CCGTCATTTCTACGTGTACCAGCCACCACGTGACCTAGCTGAGATTGATGCGGATTTAGATGCGGTGAGCCGTGAAATTATGGCACTTCTACAAGAGGTGCATTCTTAATGGCGAAGTATCAGAAATATGTTGAATATAAAGATTCAGGTGTTAGATGGCTTGGAGCTGTGCCTAGTCATTGGATTATTGCAGGTTTCAAAAAGTATTTAGAATCTACGGTAGATTATCGTGGAAAGACCCCTGAAAAGATGGATGAAGGGGTTTTTCTCGTCACTGCAAGAAATATCAAAAATGGAATTATTGACTATTCTTTATCTCAAGAATACGTAGCTTTTAAAGATTATGATGAAATTATGAGTAGAGGGATACCTGTACTCGGTGATGTTCTTTTTACGACTGAAGCTCCGTTAGGCGAAGTGGCTCAAATTGATAATGTGAACATTGCTTTAGCTCAAAGAATTATTAAGTTTAGAGGTAAGAAAGATATTTTAGATAATACTTACCTAAAATATTTTATTTTGTCTCAAGAGTTTCAAGATAGCTTAATGACTTTTGCCACAGGCTCGACAGCCCTAGGTATTAAAGCAGAGCGTATAGGATATTTACAGCAGTGTATTCCACCTATTCACGAACAAACTCAAATCGCTAATTTCCTCCACCACGAAACCACCAAAATCGATCACCTGATTGAAAAACAACAACAACTGATTGAACTGCTCAAAGAAAAACGCCAGGCGGTGATTAGCCATGCCGTGACTAAAGGTTTAAACCCCAATGTTCCGATGAAAGATTCGGGTGTGGAATGGTTAGGGGAAGTGCCGGAGCATTGGAAGATTATGAAATTAGGAATAGCTGTCTTTATGCAAGAAGGTCCAGGGTTACGGACATGGCAATTCACTGATAGTGGTACAAGAGTTATATGTGTAACAAATATTACAGAAGATGGTATTAATTTTTCGAAGCTAGAGAAATTTATTTCTACTTCTGAATATATACAAAGTTACCAGCATTTTACTGTGAAAAAAGAAGATGTCTTATTATCTAGTTCAGGTAACTCATGGGGGAAAATAGCTACGTATGATGATGATGAATTGGTCATTTTAAATACAAGTACTATTAGACTTAATGAACTGCCGAGCAAAATCATTGATCAAAATTACATAAGACATATCTTATCTTCAATTTCTACAAGAGAGCAATTAGGCTTAATGATGACAGGCTCTTGTCAACCGAATTTTGGACCAAGTCATTTGAAAGAAGTAAAAGTGATGGTTCCTCCAATTCATGAACAAACTAAAATTATAAATGCAATACAAGAAATCATTGTTAAGTTTGACAATTTGATCAATAAAGCTGACAAACAAATATCTTTAATGCAAGAACGCCGAACTGCTCTCATCTCAGCCGCTGTCACGGGTAAAATTGACGTTCGTAATTGGCAAGCTCCAAGCGTTACTGAGGCAGACACGGAGTTAAGCGCATGAGTGATCATTCTTTAACGCCCGTAGCCTTGCCACAATTGACCCAAGAGATTGTTTCACTCGTTCATACGGCCAAACAGCGCGCAGCCGTAGCCGTCAATGCCGAACTGACCTTGCTGTATTGGTCGGTGGGACAACGTATCCGACAGGAAATATTAAAAGGGGAGCGGGCAGAATATGGGCAACACATCATTGGCAATTTATCCAAAGCCCTGACAGCGCAATTAGGCCGAGGCTGGGGAAAGTCACAGCTCAACTACTATGTTAAATTTGCAGAAGTTTTTGATGATATCAACATTGTCCATGCAGTGCGTGGACAATTAAGCTGGACGCATCTTAAAACCCTGATGTATATAGATGACCACATCAAACGAGAGTTTTATCTCAGCATGGCCGTGCAGGAACGCTGGTCTACGCGAATGCTGGATGAACGCATCGGTTCAATGCTGTTTGAACGCACCGCCATTTCCAAAAAACCGGACGAAACCATTCTGCATGAATTGCAACAGCTCAAGGAACAAGGGGTTGTACATCAGCAGCTCTTGCTCAAAGATCCTTATATTCTGGACTTTCTCGATCTGAATGACCGCTATTTGGAAAAGGATTTAGAAGATGCCATTTTGCGTGATATTGAGCAGTTTCTTTTAGAGCTGGGTTCAGGCTTTACCTTTATTGCCCGCCAGAAGCGTATTCAGATTGATGAAGATGATTTCTACATTGACCTGTTGTTTTATAACCGTAAACTCAAACGACTGGTCGCGATTGACCTGAAAACTGAAAAATTCCGACATTCGCATAAAAGCCAGATGGAACTGTATTTACGCTGGCTGGCTAAATACGAACAGGAAGAAGGTGAAAACCCACCGCTGGGCATTATTTTCTGTACCTCTAAAAAGCATGAGCAAATTGAATTACTGGACTTGGAAAGCTCAGATATTCATGTGGCTGAATACATGACCGTTTTACCGCCAAAAGAAATCCTGGAACAGCGCTTACACCTTGCGATGGAACGTGCCAAACAACGTCTTTTACCTGATGGGGAACAATAATCATGGATACCACCCGTGAAAGCATTTTCCAGAACGATATTATTCAACAGATGCTGGCTCATGGCTGGCAACTCGGTACGCCACAAGGCTACAACCGTGAAACCGCCTTGTATGAGCAGGACGTACTGGATTTTGTGCAACAAACCCAAGCACAAGACTGGCAGAAGTTTCAGCGCATCTTTCCGCAAGATACCGAACGGCATTTTCTAGAAGCCGTGGTTGCCCAGCTGAAGAAAGCCGACATCAATGCCACTGATGAGCAGTCACGTAGCTATGGCACTTTAGGTGTGCTGCGTCACGGAGTGAAAACCCGCAGCGCACGATTTTTCCTCTGTCAGTTTAAACCAGAACATGCGCTAAATCCCGATACCTTAGCCAACTATAAAAAGAACATCTGCCGCATTGTGCCAGAGTTGGTCTATAGCCCGTATGCTACGGCTGCCGAGTTACAGGACATGGGCAAACAGGCCAAGAAATGGCGTATTGACTTGGTATTGTTTATTAACGGCTTTCCTGTTGCTACTCTGGAACTCAAGTCCGAGTTTAAACAGGCGGTGCAGAATGCCATGTTGCAGTACAAACGCACCCGCTTGCCGAAAGATCCAGAAACCAACAAGCCTGAACCCTTGCTGATGTTTAAGCGTGGCGCATTGGTACACTTTGCTGTGAGTCAATACGAAGTCTATATGGCGACCCAACTGGCCGGAGAAGATACCTTCTTCCTGCCATTCAATAAAGGCACGCATGACGGTGGCGCAGGCAATGATGTGCCAGAAGACCAGAATCAGTACGCCACCGCCTATCTGTGGAATGAAGTCCTCACACCGGACAATTTGCTGAATATCATTGGACGTTTTGTCCATCTGCAAATTGAAGAAAAAGAAGACTGGGAAGGCCGCAAGTACAAAAAAGAACTGCTGATCTTCCCACGTTACCACCAGTGGAATGTGGTCACCAAACTGATCAATGCCGCCTTAGAGGAGGGCACTGGACAGAAATATCTGATTCAGCACAGTGCAGGTTCAGGCAAGTCCAACTCGATTGCCTGGACAGCACATCAGCTGTCGACCCTGTACGATCAACACAATCAGAAACTGTTTGATTCGGTGATTGTGGTCACTGACCGTACCATTCTGGATGCCCAGCTACAGGACACCATCTACCAGTTTGAACATGCCGATGGCGTGGTCGGACGCATCAATAATAAAGAAGGCGATGGCTCCAAATCGGAAAAACTGGCCAAGGCACTGGAAACCTCACAGCCGATTATCATTGTGACCATCCAGACTTTCCCCTTTGTGCTGCGTGCGATTGAAAACAGTACCAACCTGAAACAGCGACGTTATGCGGTGATTGCCGATGAAGCGCATTCTTCACAAAGCGGCTCGACAGCACGACAACTGAAAGAAGTGTTGATGCTGGAAGAGCGCGAAGAGGATGCTGAATTGTCTTCAGAAGATATTCTGGATGCGGTGGTGGCTGCACGTAAGGGCAGTAATAACCTCAGTTACTATGCCTTTACCGCCACCCCGAAAGACAAAACCCTGCAACTGTTTGGCCGTGTACCCAATCCTGAGCTACCGCCCTCCAAGCAGAACAAGCCGGAAGCTTTTCATGTCTACTCCATGCGCCAAGCCATTGAAGAAGGCTTTATTCTGGATGTGCTGAAAAACTATACCAACTATAAAGTGGTGTATAAGCTCAAACAAAAAATTGAACAAGCCGACAAACAGGTCGATGCCAAAAAAGCCAAGATCAGGCTGAATCAATGGGTACGCCTGCATGACCACAACATTTCCCAGAAAGTGAAAGTCATTGTCGAACATTTTAAAAATAACGTGATGGGCTTATTGGGTGGGCAGGCCAAAGCCATGGTGGTGACCAGTTCACGTAAAGAAGCGGTGCGCTACAAGTTGGCCTTTGACAAATACGTGACAGATCAGGGCTATAAGTCCATTCAGGCTATGGTCGCATTCTCGGGTGAGGTTGAGTTTAATGACAAGGATACCGACAGCAGTGGTTTAGTCGGGCAGACCTTTAATGAACGCAACATGAACCCAGGACTGAAAGGTCGGGAAATGCGCAAGGCCTTTGACAGTGATGACTATCAGGTGATGCTGGTGGCCAACAAGTTCCAGACTGGCTTTGACCAACCGAAACTGTGTGCTATGTACGTGGACAAGAAACTTGGCGGTGTGGAATGCGTACAGACCTTATCACGCCTGAACCGCACCTATCCGGGCAAGGCGGAATCTGGCACCTTTGTCTTGGACTTCTTTAACGATCCTGAAGACATTCTTGGGGCCTTCCAGCCTTACTATCAAACCGCAGAACTGGCTGATGTATCGAATCCGGATCAGATCTTTGACCTGTTTGAAAAGCTGAAAGCCAGCAAGATTTTCTTGTGGACGGAAGTCGAGCAGTTTGTAGAAGCCTTCTTTACCAAGAACAAATCCAATGCTGCGATCAGTAATATCTGCAAACCCGCGGTTGAACGCTGGCAGAAACGTTATAGTCAGGCCATCGAAGCCTATAACACCACCCGAGATATGCTGGAGCGCTGCAAGAAAACCAATGATGCGGTGCTGATTGCCAATGCCGACAATGCCTTTAAAGAGGCCAAGCTTGAAAAAGACAAGTTGGAAATCTTTAAAAAAGACTTGGGAAGTTTTACCCGTTTCTACGAGTTTATGTCACAGATCGTGGACTACGATGACAAAGAGCTGGAGAAGCTCAGTCTGTATGCGCGTAACCTGCGTCCATTGCTGCGTGAAACCGCAACGAAAGACGATGAGGTGGACTTAAGTAATGTCAGCATGAGCCATTACCGCTTGTCCAAGATCCGTCAGCAGGACATCAAGCTGAAAGAAGATGCCGAAGATTTTAAGCTGGAACCGGGCAATGACCTCGGTGCAGCCAAGCCACGTGATAAGAAAGAAGAATTCCTGTCACAGATCATTGAGCGTCTGAATGATGTCTTTATCACCGATAACCTGACTGATAAAGATATGCTCAACTATGCCTATACGGTACGTGACAAACTGGCGGAAAATGAGATTGTGATGAAGCAGATCGCCAACAATACCCGCGAACAGGCCATGCTGGGTGATTTCCCGAAAGCCATGGATGATGCCATTCTTGGCAGTAGTGCGGCACATCAGGAACAGATGATGCAGTTGCTGTCTGATCCGGCGAAGGCCAGCATATTTGCACGGGTGATCTTTGATATGTTGAGCAGTCGATAGTTTTTAAGCATTTTAGATTTTTTATGACAACTCTATTTTAGAGTAAAGGGGGTGAAAATGAATTGGTTGGCTACAGCACAATTTTTACAAAAAACTAGATTCTGGCAAGAACTTATAAGATCTGCTGTTAATTTCTGATCCTGTATAAATCATGCTTGAGTGATTAATAAGACTGCTTTGTACAATGAGTTTCAAGAAGTATGAAAAATATTTGATGTTAATCAATTTATAAAGAATGTAATCAATTGATTAAATAATGATTTTGAGAAGTCTATGAATACACAACTTTTAATTGAACCGATGAGTATCCAGCAATTATTGGATAAAAATTTTTTTATTCCTTCTTACCAAAGGGGCTATCGATGGTCACCACAACAAATTAAAGACTTCTTAAATGATATTAAAGAATTTGAGCCAAAAACCAATGAGCTTGGAGAAAAATCTTGGTATTGCTTACAACCTTTAGTTATTAAACCAATGGATGCTAATGCAAAAACAACATTTAACCTTGATGAAAGTAAAGATTGGTACGAGGTTATTGATGGACAACAACGATTAACAACTCTGTTTTTAGTCGTTCACTACATCAATGAAATGTGGAAGGGTAAGCAAAAACTTGTCGAATTTTCTTTGAGATATCAAACTAGAGCGAATAGTGAAAATTTTCTTAAACAGTTGGAAGTTGATGAAGAAACAGATACGGTTGCTATTAATGATCAAAACATAGACTTTCATTTTATTAGCACAGCTTATAATACTATTCATCAGTGGGTAATGAGTTTTAGTGATCGCTTAGAAACATTAGATACTGGAGAGTTTGAATCAAAACTTATTCGTCACACAAAAGTTATCTGGTATGAAACCGATAGTGACTCCGTGGAAGTTTTTACGCGTATCAATGTTGGCAAAATTCCTCTGACCAATGCTGAACTGATCAAAGCACTCTTCTTAAATAATTCAAATTTTGCTGATGTAAAAGACAAAGATAAAGCAAAAATCAAACTCAAACAATTAGAGATTGCTAGTGAGTGGGATCGTATCGAATACACTTTACAACATGATTCGTTTTGGTATTTTTTAAATAATAAAAGTACGACCACTACTCGTATTGAGTTCATCTTTGACTTAATCGCAAATAAGTTGGAGAAAAGTCATGATGAGTTTTATACCTTTAGACATTTTGTTGAGAAGTTGAAAGAAAGCAGTATCAAGGAAGTCTGGAAACAAGTCAAACAATGTTTCCAGACACTTGAAGAGTGGTACAACAACCGTAAGCTCTATCATAAAGTTGGTTTTTTGGTAGCCACAGGATCAAGAATTAAGGACATTTTAGATTCTAGTCGGGGCAAATCTAAATCCGAATTTCTAAATGATCTAAATCAAAAGATCTGTGATGCTGTTATCAGCAAAGATGATATTAGTATGCTGAAATATCGCTCGGAAAAGATCCGTCCTATTTTGCTGTTACATAATATTCAAACCATGTTGAATAATGAAAATGAAACGAATCGTTTTCCATTTGATCGTTTTAAAAAAGAAAAATGGGATGTTGAGCATATTACTGCGATTGCTGAAGAGCCACCTCACACAGATAAGCATAAACGTGACTGGTTGGATGAAGTGAGAAACTTTGCTACGAAAAATGTACTTAAGCCTGAGTTACGGGAGCAATTAGAGGCAGTTAGTTTAGATCTTGTTAACTTTGATGATTTTTATCGTAATTTCTTGAAAGAATTTGAAGATAATCAGGGAGAAGTAGATAACATTAATAATCTAGTTCTACTAGATACCCATACTAACCGTAGTTATAAGAATGCTGTGTTTCCAATGAAACGGAATACCATTATTGAACGAGAAAAAGCAGGTATATTTGTTCCAATTTGTACAAAGAACGTATTTATGAAATTCTATAGTGAAGATGTGAGCCAAATGAGCTTTTGGGGTGAAAAAGATAAAGAGTTGTATTTTAGCGACTTAAACAACACTATCAATTCTCTATGCAATACATCTAACTAAGGGCGATCAAAATGGATAATAAAAAAACAGCTGAAAAAATGCCATTTTGGCAACTTTTACAAAATTCAAAAATTGAAATTCCTATTATTCAACGTGATTATGCTCAAGGACGTCCTGAACAGATTAAAGTGAGAGAGCGTTTTTTAAATACATTGCACAATACATTGGAGTTCAGTCAAGGAATTGAATTAGATTTTATTTATGGTAGTCAGGTCGATGACACCATGCAACCTTTAGATGGCCAACAGCGACTTACAACCTTATATTTGCTGCACTGGTATTTTGCTAAAAAAGCTAATCTATTGAGTGAGTTTAAGAAATTTTTTAAAAATTTTAGCTATGAAACTCGTATTAGTTCACGAGAATTCTGTGAGGCACTAGTCAGTGAAAATATTGATATAGACCATTTGCAAAGCACGGATAAATTGTCTGAAATTATTATTGATAGGCCGTGGTTTTTCTTATCGTGGAAGAATGATCCTACTATTTCGGCTATGCTGAACATGCTGGATGCTATTCATCACAAATTTTACAATATAGAGCAAGGTTGGCAAAAACTCACCGATACAAAGTTGATTCAATTTTACCATTTGGATTTAGATAACTTTGGGCTATCTGATGATCTATATATAAAAATGAATGCACGAGGTAAACCGCTAACTACGTTTGAAAATTTTAAGGCGTTATTAGAAAAACAAATTTCAGTAGACAATTGGGAGGAAAAATCTCTTATTCCAACAGAGAAATTTGCTTATAAAATTGATAACACCTGGACAGATTTATTATGGTGTTTTCGCGATGAAAATGATCTTTTTGATGATGGTTTCTTGCAATTAATTAGCAATATTTATTTGATAACAAGGACTAAAAAAGAAAACATCCAACAAATTTCTAATGAACCGACATTATTGATGCCGGGAATGTTTGATAAAAATTCATTTGATTATCTTGTGCAAACTTTGGATAGCTATAGCCGAGTAGATTTTAAACAACTTAACTCATCTCTACCGATGATGAAATATTTGCATTTTAAAGATATTAATTATGAAAATTTCTTTGAACTTATTGTTAAATCAGAGGGCATTACCTATCCACAAAGAGTGATGTTTTTTGCTCAAACCAGTTATTTAAATATAAATGCAAAGTTTGATTCAGATAACTTTGCTGATTGGATGCGAGTGATTAGAAATGTTGTCAATAACTCAACTATTGATAATGATGAATCATTTATTGGTGCATTAGGCTTAGTTAGAGAATTAGCACAAGGAAGCAATGATATTTATAAATATCTAAGCGAAAATTCTGTAATTTCAAAGTTTGCTTCTAAACAAGTTGAAGAAGAGGGGCTTAAGGCAAAAACTATTATAGTATCTATGGATAATAAACAACCTATCCATCAATTGGAAGATACAAAATTTTGTCAGGGTAGAATTAAATTTGCTCTTGATTGTCTAGCTACATTCGATCCAACACAACTGAATAAGATAAGAACTAATGTGGTTGAAAAATATTTTAATGCTAATGATATTACTAATGACATTAGACGAGTATTGTTGACAATAGGGGATAATAAATTTTATTACTACTGGGGGTCTTGGTTGTATGCTCTAAACCAGCCTAAACGATGTTTGATTGCAAACACTGAAGATTTAAAAAAATCGCTCTCAGAATATAACTATTATCTTAAAGAGTTAACGCAATTGTTAGTGGATAATCATCCAGCAGAGGTTATAGCTGACTATCAAATTCCTAAAGATATGCCAAATTGGAAAAAAAGACTGATTCAAGAACCTGGATTATTAGAAAAATCAAAACAACATTATGTTGCGATTAGTCGTGATGATAGTCGTTGTTGGTTGATACCATTAAGTAGAGTAGCCAATTGTGATGAGGGACGCTTACTCTGTGAAGAGGTAATTTAGTGAGTTAATTAGATTACCCCTTATAATCAATTGCATAGCTCAAATGAGATCTGACAATCCTTAGAGAGCGTTGGTAGTGTTCAAAAATCTGTGTCATTTCAATAAACTGAATCAAACAGGAAATGACACATCATGGCAAACAACTTTGATTTCGAAGCAGCTTTAAAACAATTACAGTCAGGACAACCCCTCACTGGTGAAAACGGTATCCTGACACCACTAATCAAACAGCTGACAGAAGCAGCTTTAAATGCTGAAATTGAAAACTATCTGGAAGAAAATCCTAAACCATCCAATCGCAGGAATGGTTACTCTCGCAAGACCGTAAAATGTAAGCGTCCGCTGAACACACCTTCTGAATTCATCCTATAAGCCTTAATTTAGTCCCCACTTAGAAACAAGTGGGGACTTAAATTTATGACTGAACCGTACCGGGTTTGTCGGAGACTTTTTATTTAAGTTAGGCCACTTGACCTAACGGTTTAATCTTATCATAGTACATTGCTTCAAACTCAAAAGGCGATACATAACCCAGTGCACTGTGTACACGCTTTTTATTGAACCAATCTACCCAGTTTAGTGTCGCAAGTTGTACATCCGCTAAACCTTGCCAATCTGCTTTTAGATATTCAATCACCTCTGTTTTGTATAAGCCATTCACCGTTTCAGCCAAAGCATTATCGTATGAATCACCCGTTGTACCGACTGATGCTCGTAAATTTGCTGCTTCTAAACGATTGGTATAACGAATGGAAAGATATTGCACACCTCTGTCACTATGATGAATCACGTTCTTTGGCATGCCTCGATCATGCAATGCTTGCTCCAGTGCATCGAGCACCATGTCTGTATTCATCCGTGTTGATACTTTCCATCCAACAATTGCTCGTGAAAACACATCAATCATAAAGGCGGTATAGACCCAGCCTGAATTGGTTTGAATATACGTAAAGTCACTCACCTGAGAAGCATTGCTTCGCAAGATAGCCATTTCTTGAATCTCCAAAGATTAAAGTTACGTTATCTTTAGAGGGACGTGCTGTCCATTATTTTGGCTAGGATCAAACATCAAAAAAAATCTCTTATGTACAGAAAGTCATTAATTTGCAACACAGTTTTTAGAGAATAAGAATAGGGGCAAGTACGCATTGGAAAACCCTAGTAAATTTTATATAGGGATAATCATACATCATGACATCATTGCAGGCACTCACAAACGATCAGGAACATAGCTTAGAAACTTATATTAATCGAGAATTATCATTATTAGAGTTCCATAAACGTGTGCTTGCACAGGCAAAAGATGTTGAACATCCTCTACTTGAACGATTGAATTTCCTAATTATTTTTTCGCGCAATTTGGATGAATTTTTTGAAATTCGAGTTGCTAGCCTAATTCAGCAAATGAATATTTCTGGAAATATGGCGACTACAGGGCCAGAAGGAATGCCTTTAGGCGAAGTGCTAGAGCAAATATCTAAGGTTGTACATGAGGCGATAGAAGAACAATATAAAATACTAAATCATTCTATTCTTCCTCAATTACAGGGTCATGGAGTTCACTACATCCAACATGCAGATATTCTTGAAAAGCATAAGGAGTGGATTAAGAACTACTTTTTTAATGAGGTGCAACCCGTCGTCACACCGATCAGTTTAGATCCAGCGCATCCATTTCCAAGACTGGCGAACAAAAGTTTGAATTTCATTGTGACTTTGGAAGGGAAAGATGCATTTGGCCGAGAAATTGATTTAGCCATTGTACCTGCGCCAAGATCTTTACCACGACTGGTAAAACTCCCAAAAGAAATTTCAGGGAATGCAGAACACTACATTTTGCTTTCGGCTATTATGCAAGAGCATATTTCAGATCTATTTCCTGGCATGAAAGCAACAGGATGTCATCAATTTCGAGTAACTCGAAATGCGGACTTGACGGTTTCAGAAGATGTTGAGGATTTAGCGATCGCATTAAAAGGTGAACTTTCTGCAAGACGTTTTGGACGTGCAGTCAGACTTGAAGTCAATAAAAACTGTCCTAGCCATATTGCTGATTATTTATTAGAACAATTTGAATTGGAAAAAGATAGTCTCTATTTTGTAGATGGTCCTGTTAATCTAGCTCGTTTTATTTCTAATTTTGATTTGCCAGAATTACGTTTTCAGCCATACCAACAAAAAATTCCAAAAGCTTTATACAGTAAAAAACCCATCTTTGAAGTGTTAAAAGCGGGGGATGTGTTGCTACATCATCCATTTGATAGTTTTAAGCCTGTGACCAAATTGCTGAGGGATGCAGCACATGATCCTAATGTACTCGCAATTAAACAAACGCTCTATCGTAGTGGTGCAGATTCTGAGATTGTAAAGATTCTTGCTGAAGCAGCGAGAAATGGTAAGGAAGTCACGGCGGTGATTGAATTACGCGCTCGTTTTGATGAAGAGTCAAATATAGAAGTGGCGAACGTATTACAGGAAGCAGGAGCGGTCGTTGTATACGGTATAGTCGGCTATAAAACACATGCCAAAATGATCTTAGTGGTACGCCGAGAACAAGATAAAATTAAACGTTATGTGCATTTAGGAACGGGCAATTATCACGCAACCAATGCCAAAATTTATACGGATTATGGTTTACTTACCAGTGATGAGGAAATTTGTGAAGATGTGCATAAAATCTTCCAAGAATTAACAGGTATGGGAAAAATGGCGAAGTTAAAGAAACTTTTCCATGCTCCCTTTACTTTGCATTCCCAACTCATGGAACTGATACAACAGGAAATTGCACAAAGTAAAGCGGGTAAAAAAGCGCATATCATGATTAAGGTCAATGCATTGACCGAACCACAATTAATAAATGCATTATATAAAGCATCACAAGCTGGTGTTCAAATTGATCTGATTATTCGTTCAATTTGTTGTCTGAGACCGCAGGTCAAAGGACTTTCAGAAAACATTCGAGTGCGTTCAATTGTAGGTCGTTATTTAGAACATACACGTGTGTATTATTTCCATAATGATGGTGACACCAAACTCTATTGTGCAAGTGCAGACTGGATGGGGCGTAATCTATTTTCTCGTATAGAAACATGTTTTCCAATTGAGGATAAGAAATTAAGAAAGCTAATTGTAGAGGATGGCTTGAATAATTATCTGAAAGACAATCGCCGAGCATGGGAACTTCAAGCTGATGGTACATGGGTGCAATGCCAGCCTAAGCAGGATCAACCTGTTCATATTGCTCAAAGATACTTAATGAATCGAGAAGCTTAACTGTGAGCATCATGTGGTCATTAAACTGTCACAAGGAATGAATAAGCTAAGATTAGAAAAACTAGAAAGTAAACATTGAAGCATAAAAATAATAACTTCATATTTTCTAGATAAAAATCAAAATGATAAACCCACGATAGTGGGTTTTTCTTTTATACACCGGAGGAGAAAGTAGTGGACGGTCGAGTTGAACAGCAAGGTAACTTAAAAAGAAATACACGGAGCAGTTATCGATTATTAGTAGACTATAAATTGTTTCTTAAAGAAAAAAACCGTCATAATGATTACAACAGTCGGCTGATTTTTATTACAAATTACCTTGATGCAATAAATTTTGAACTATATGGCGTAGAAGGGCGAGAGCAACTGATTGCCGCATTAGAAAAGTCTTTTGATGAAGACAAAGCAAATGATTGAAAAGCAGCTTGATTAGGCTCACTGCTTTTCTCTATAACAATTGTTAATCTAGTTCAAGTTGATAGTCATCTTTAGTAATTTTGATTTTAATTTTTTGGTATTTCCTTTTATTGGGATCTAATGCCGAGTTTGTAACTTCCTCTGCAAAACTCGTGTTTCCCATCAAATCATAATAAGCTTTGTAACCAATAAGGATTTTTTGTGGGCTTTCTTTATGTTCTTGGATGTATGATTCGATGAGTTGGGTCAATCTATCGAAGATAGGAGAATTTGTCATAGCCATAACCAAATTTATAGTGTAAATGGATAGTAAATTTAAATTACTTGATGTATGTTAAAAATTAAAGACAATTGTTTTTAAAATTTGAATATTTAAAAGAATTTAACAATATTCACAAGTCCAATTACTTGAATGATAGTGACTTTTTCCTTAACTACTTGAGCTTCATTTCGGCAGCAGGGTTTTATCAGGAAGCTCTGGATCATGTGGCACGGCAGGGCTATGGTAATGCCAGCTTTGAGGTGGGTGGTGAGGAGGGACTGGATATAGTGGAGGAGTTTTATAGTGATCAGCAAAATGCTGTTGAGGTACAGTCTGATTCACCATCTGTTCATCAGGTGATGGAAGATGCCACAGGCATAAAACAGGGGCTTAGGCAAAGTGTTAAGGCAATAAGTTGATTCAACTTATTGAAATATAAAAACAAGGGAATTAGCTTCCCTTGTTTTTTTGTCTGTAAGAGTAACCTTTATTGATGACTCATTTATCATCAATGATTACATTTTGGTGAAGAAAAATCTGCGAGGGGGTCGTCATAACCAAGACCAATAGATTCGATTGGTTTACTCATCAAAGTTTTATTACTGGTATTCCCATCACCATAAGTACCAAATGAAATATAGATTTCACCTTCTGCTCCTACACGAGTGGATTGATTATATTGTCGGAAGCTATTCCCACCATCAAATCCCTCACAATAATGTTGTACTTTAGGCTTACTGGTATTCGGAGTATCTTTACCGATAGTAATCGTTTTACCATTAATAATGACAGAGCCTTTACTTGTAGATAAGGTATTCAGTCCATATTGGTTAAAAGAAGCTGTAATTTCAGGGTCATCGTAATTATTGCCCCAATTAAGATTACCGCCACCATCTACAAATTTAGGTTTACCTAGCTTGGCAATTACAGATTTTTGGCTTTCCTGTAATCCAATCTTTTTGCCATTAATCAGGAAATAATCTTCTGCAAAAACAGAAGTTGTACAGACAGTAACTAAAGCAGCGATAATAAACTTTTTCATTTAATATTCCTTTAAAATTTAAATAATTATGAAAATAGAGACAATACTATTTTGCCCATGTACAGATTTTAAAACCATTGCCAACCCAGCAGGCTTTATCTTTCTGTGAGCGAGTTACCTCACCCCACATGTATGACCCACCTTCCAATTTTGAGATTTGAGCATAAACCTCATTTTTACTTTCAATCCAAACCATGACACCTGCAAAATTTAATTTTTTTGCAAAGCTAGGATGGCTAATAAAGAAGCTGCCGTTACCTTGTGGATCGAAATCACATTTACCTTTATATAGCGTTTTGCCATCCTCTTCGAGTAAACAGGTCGCTGGTTTAGCTTGTGCAATGGCTGGAACTGCAACACTTAAAAGTATTGCCATGATTAATTTTTTCATAAGTCTTTCCTTGAATATAAGTGATGGTGAAAGTTACCCACCACATACCGATTTTTTGAACTCTTTATAATCAGGGATAGGTTGTTTACTACATGCCTGATAGCAAGCTTCTGCTACGGATTGTTCATTGAAATTAGGATTTAGTCTGATTTGTCCCAAACCTCTTGTGATCGCCATAGACATAGAAGATTCAGGAATCACATTTTCATTGCAGTCTTCGGGAGGCTGTTGTTCACAATTAGGCAATAGTTCATCATGCAACCATTTACAGTCGTTATTAGGAAGTCCACCTTTGGCTGTCTCTAATAAGTTGGTTAATAACTGCCCATTTTCTAACACGATGCTTTTATTTAAGCCCTTATCATTGATTCCCAAGCCAATCGTAACGACATCACCTTTTTGTGCATAAGTAATATCGCCAGTCTCGCTATAAAAATCATCTTTAGTCAGCCATTTAGGTGCTTGACCTTTGAGTAGCAACAAAATTGAATAAGATGGTAAAGTGCCTGAACCACCAGCATCTGTACTCACCAAGATCGCTTCTCCCTGAGTGAGCTTAAAGCGACGGACTAAACTGATACGATCATCATTAACATCTTTGGAAGCGAGTATAATTTTATCGCCTAGATATAAGTCAGGTCGCTCAAAATCCTCATTGCCAATTTTCTTTAATGATAAAAGTCCCTGTGATGTTGGTAACTGGTCATTGAATTTTTCCAAATCCTCCCCTTGACCTACAGTGACGATAGGAACTTCTACTTTTTTATTGCTTTCATTCTTATCAGTAGTTGGTGGATTGTCTGTCGGTGATTTTTGATTGCAACCTGAATTTAAGCTTAAGACAACAGATAACGCACCAATACAAAATAATTTTATATTTGCCATAAGTCGTCCTATTTTCTTGAGTTGAGCGTTATCAATGCAATAATTATCAGGATAATTACGCCACCAATAAACTTGCCTACAGATGGGAACATGACCGCAGGCCAGACGATCCCCCGACCAATGTGATAAGCGAATGACTTGTAGCTGTATTGACCCCAGAAGTTCTGGTAAACCGTAAAAAAGAAGCCAATAATAAAATAGCCACCGATTACCCATGCCTTAATGTTTTCTTTCATTGTTTATTTCCCCCCAGTTGCAAAGTTCACAAGTAGCATGAACAGCCCTAGCAAAATCATAAATCCAATAAAAGGTAAGCCCAGAAATGCAATCGCAATGATGACAACGATGATTCCTGCAATTGCTCGCATGGCTTACTCCTTCATACATTGCATACCGTAACGCACAATTTCTTCCTGAAATTCCTGCGTTTGGCTGATGATATAAAATTTTTCTTCCAGTCGATCTGCACCATATTGATCTTCAATTTTTTCAAAGACACATTCACAGGTAGAGCTATCAGCACCGCCCATTTTGCAGCCCTTAACAAATTCACGTTCAGATTTGCTGGCACAGCCTGATACCACACCAGTAAGGAAGAGGATAGATAGGATTGCGAGATAATTTTTCATGATGACCCCCGTCATTTAAATTTTTGGAATTGTTTTAATGTTTTTGATTCAGCGAATTTGTGCAGCCATTAAACAGGCATGTGTAATAACCTCAATACGGATGGGTATTAAGATGACATGATAAAATTGGCTGAATAAAAATCAGATAGCTAATTTAAAAGCCTGAATTCAATCAAAAAATGAATGGGGATTGGGTGTAACAGAGAATGATAAGTCATAGTGACTACTCCTAGATGTACTTAGAAGTTCTACCAAATCACTGTCAAATGATGGTGGCAGAACGAAAGGGGGTTGACAGACTGGACATCTAGTAACCAGCACGCACGAAGCGTCCCCCTCCCGTTCTACCGCAAAGGGGGTACGAGAAGGTTTCGCACAAAATCCATATTTAGAAAATATGAACCTGATACGCTAGATGAACGGTCTGTCAAAACCGACTGACCATGTGGGTCAGCAGAGGAATGATAAATTTATGTGGGAATTGAGTCAATTGATATCAGTATGTTTTATCGAATTAAATTTTGAATTGTCTTAAATATATTGGTTATTCCATTTAACATTATTTTAGTTATACATTCACTTGGAATATTTTTTTACTTTTTTCCCTCTATTCTCAACGAATTACTCTTATTTCACCGCCTTGCTTGAGATTGAAAATTCAACTTGATAAGGTGCTTTTAATGATGAAAAAGTAGAGTTTTTACGATGGCTAAAATTACAGTTTATGTATGTCGTGATTGTGGCAAGGAGGAGGATATTTGGATTGGACAGTGTCTTCAATGTGGAGCATACAATAGTTTCAGCAAAACAACAGTTGAACGAAAGGCTCAACATCGGGCTACAGCAGGTTTAAGTCATTCTGGCTATGCAGGACAACAACATCATATTACCAAATTAAATATGGTGAAAATGAGTCAGGAACTTAGGTGTTCAACAGGTATAGGAGAATTTGATCGTGTATTAGGTGGTGGTCTGGTCACTGGATCAGTGGTATTAATTGGCGGTGATCCTGGCATCGGCAAATCAACTTTACTTTTACAAACAGCAACCCATATTGCAAAAAATCAATCGGTTTTATATATCACAGGGGAGGAATCACTGTCACAAGTTGCTATGCGGGCTAAACGATTAGGTTTGCCACTGGACAGATTAGATGTCATGGCAGAAACGAAAGTAGAACGCATTTGCGAAATATTAACGGAACAAAAAACATCTATGGTGATTTTGGATTCCATTCAAACCTTATATACGGAGGCTATTCCTGCGGCCTCTGGAAGTACATCACAAATTAAAGAATCAGCCTCAATTTTAACCCGATTTGCCAAGTATGCAGGAATATCTTTACTGATTGTTGGGCATGTCACCAAAGAGAAAGAATTGGCAGGGCCAAAAGTACTTGAGCATATGGTTGATTGTGTCTTGCATTTTGAGGGACAAAGCGACTTACAGTATCGAATGCTCAGGGTGGTTAAAAACCGTTTTGGTGCGGTGAATGAGCTAAGTGTATTTGACATGACAGATCAAGGGTTAAAGGAAGTCATCAACCCAGCCACGATTTTCTTGGATCGCTATGGTGAGGCAGTAGCTGGTTCTGTTGTCATGGTGAGTCGAAATGGCGTACGGCCATTTTTAGTCGAAGTACAGGCTTTGGTGAGTGAAACAAAAACTACACCTAGACAACTTATTTTAGGTCTGGAGCATAATCGCCTTACTTTGCTGTTGACCATTATGAAAGAACAAGCCAACGTGGATATTCTTGAACATAATGTCTATGTCAATATTGTGGGTGGATTGAAAATTACAGAAACAGCGTCAGATTTAGCCGTGCTATTGGCTTGTGTATCGAGCCTAAAAAATCAACCCTTACCTCACGATATGGCTGTGTTTGGTGAAGTAGGCTTGTCTGGTGAGATTCGGTCTGTACCCAATGCACAGGAACGTATAAAGGAAGCCCAAAAGAACGGATTTAAAACTGTAGTTATCCCTAAAGTGAATCAGCCCAAACAGCCGATAGAGTCTATGAACGTGATTGCTGTGGAATATTTGTACCAAGTATTACAGGCAGTTTTTGAAAATGATGCTTTGGTTGTAAATTGAGCAGCAGTAAAAATCCTTTGGTTCAACGTATGCTATGCTTTTATCTCATCATGGATAAAGCAATGAATGAAGTTGTTATGCCAAATTCACAAAGATAGATGCTTAGGTGCTTTTATGAGTAATGAAATAGCAATTGAAACATATCAGTCATTGTTAGATGAGATAAGAAATACAATACAACAAACACGGTTACGAACAGCACTTTCTGTAAATGCTGAAATGATATTGCTTTATTGGCAAACAGGAAAAATGATAGCTGAACGCCAACAACAGGAAGGTTGGTCAGCAAAGGTCATCCCACGACTAGCAGCAGATTTACGACATGAATTTACAAGCCTAAAAGGTTTTTCAGAACGAAACCTGAGTAGGATGTTAGCTTTTTATAAAGAATATCAAGAAGATGAAATTTTGCCACAGCCTGTGGCAAAATTGCCGTGGGGACACAATATTTTATTGATGGAAAAAATCAAGGATAAAGAAGTCCGTCATTGGTATATGCAACAAACCGTTAAAAAAAATTGGTCAAGGGATTTATTGCTGAATGCCATCAAAATGGACATGTACAGTCAAACCCAAACACATTTAAAATCGAACAATTTTAACACTACACTTCCTGCAACTCATGCAGACTATGCCAATGAGATATTCCAAGACCAGTATAATCTTGGATTTTTAGGAATCACAGAACCTATTAAAGAACTGGAACTAGAAAGACGTTTGATCGAGAAGATCAAATATTTCATATTGGAGCTTGGTAAAGGGTTTACCTTTATAGGTAATCAGTACCGACTGGAATATAACGGTAAAGAATATTTTGTAGATATGCTGTTCTTTCATCGTGGCTTGCGAAGTCTAGTTGCGATTGAATTAAAGATAGGAAGTTTTAAGGCGGAATACGTTGGTAAAATGAACCTATATTTATCGTTGCTTGATCGACTAGAAAAAGATGAAAACGAAAATCAGTCTATTGGCATAATTCTTTGTGCTGATAAAGATCATTTAGATGTGGAAATTGCTTTGCAAGATGTGGGTAAGCCTATTGGAGTAGCCGAGTATCAACTCCTATTACCTAAAGATAAACTGCAAACTTTAGTATCCAATGAATTAAAAAAATTTGAGTCGTTGGACTAGAATCTTGTAAGTACATAGGGTAATCAAATGGATAAAATGACTGATGTAGATAACCCAAAAGATTTTTCTGATGTTTTACAACACATTCAACAGTCACGTCAGAAGATTTTTGCCCAGATCAATACAGCCCTTATCGAACTATATTGGCACATTGGTCAGATCATTAGTTATAAAGTCAACTCTCAAGGATGGGGAAAAAAAGTCGTTACCGATTTGGCACAATACATAGCACAACAAGATCCAGAACTAAAAGGGTTTAGTGATAAAAATCTGTGGCGTATGAAACAGTTTTTTGAGACATATCAAGGAAATGAAAAACTCTCACCACTGGTGAGAGAATTGTCTTGGACACATAACACCATTATTTTTTCACGTTGTAAGACCGCAGAAGAACGTGAATATTATTTAAGACTATGTATTAAAGAACGATATTCAACACGAGAGTTAGAACGTCAGATCAGTACATCACATTTTGAACGTACCATGCTAGGTAATCAAAAACTCTCAGCAGTGCTGAGAGAATTGCATCCAAGCATTAACAATACGTTTAAAGATAACTATGTATTGGAATTTCTAGGCTTGCCCATACAGCATGATGAAAGCCACCTACAAAAAGCCTTAATTCAAAATATGAAGCAGTTTATTCTTGAGTTAGGGAAAGACTTTATTTTTGTTGGTGAAGAATATCGCTTACAGGTTGGTAATCAGGATTTTTTTATTGACCTATTATTCTTCCATCGTGGTTTAGCTGCTTTGGTTGCGTTTGAATTAAAGATTGCCAAATTTAGCCCTGAACATTTGGGACAGCTTAGTTTCTATCTTGAAGCCCTAGATCGTGATGTGAGGAAACCTCATGAGAACCCAAGTATAGGGGTGTTATTATGTCGGGATAAAGATGAAGATGTGGTAGAGTATGCACTATCACGCCATTTGTCACCGACAATGGTAGCCCAATACGAATTACAGTTGCCTGATAAGAAATTGATTCAGGCAAAATTACATGAGCTATCTGAAAATGTATCCTTTAATGATGATAGTGACACTTGATGTACAGCATCTAGTGTGTAATGAACAAGGATTGAACAAACGATTTGGTGGAATTTTAAAGCAGTAAAAATGGTAGTAAAAAACTGAATGTATGTTTTATTTATTATTGTTTTTCAGTATTTTATGATTTTAATGTGACTGCCACCGCTTCCGCCAAATACTTAAATAAGCCCTTGTTTTTACAAGGGCTTATTTTTTATCATCGTGTTTACCCCTCAACCTACCCCTCATCAAACTTTGGATTGAATCGTATAATTTGGAACTTCATAGGACTGAAAAATAGATGTTCTGAATACACATCATGATGAACTTTGTTTTTTCAAACTAACTTGTAATTGTTTGGGTATGATGGAGAGAGTGGGGGTCAGGGTTGTATTTTTCAGACTTTTTATAGAGCCCCTAATTTTCCCAATCTCTATATGCAATGTGTTAGAGCAAAAAAATCAATAAACAATCTATTTGTACTCTTGTATAAAAAGTTGAAAAAATCACTCTAAGCTAACAGTGCTTCTTTTTTGTGTGGCACTGAAATCTATTTCACATACCAAGTAAATATTTTCTCAATCTAATCTAGTAACCCATCTCTTTGTCCCATCCAAACGATAAGTCTCATTAAATTCCACAGAGACTATGGTATGGAATACAACTTCTACGCGTGTAGATATCATTCTTGATTGGTAAAAAGTAATTTAGCCAATATGAATCGTCAATATTGTTGAACTACTTGTTATACTAGAAATATAAAAAAGAATTTTAAAGGTATGATTGGTTGTTTTAGTAGTACTAAATATAATGTAAAAGTATACTATAGATAGTGAAAGTAAAAGATATAGCTCAATTTTAGTAGTAATTAATAGAGTATTTATATTATTGGGATATTGATATGGAAATCAAATGAAAAAAAGAATGTCGAGAGTACAGAATCGAGTTGAGCTTCTTCCCATATTGTTTGAAGAAATGCAGTCTAATCTTTTACATTTTGATGAGGATTGGAATCCATTTCTGAGTCCAGATGAGGTGAACCAATTTGATAAAAAAGAATTGGCGCAAGCCAGACTTTTGTCGTTAATTGAGAAAGTAGAATTATTTTTGACCCGAATCCTTATCAGTCGAAATAATCTATTTGAGATAGAGCTGGAAGTTGGGCAGGCATATGCTCCTGAACATAAGCGTCCTATCGAACAAAGTTTCTTTAGTTTTAATCATATTTTTCAGTGGGGAGAAATTTCTAGTTCAGAACAACAGTTAGTAAATGGAAGGAATTGTTTCTGCAATAAAATCCAATATGGGGTTGACTTGAATTTATGTTTAAAGGTGTTTGGAGGGGTACAACCAAAATATTTTAGGATACCTTATGAACATCTTAGATTTAAAAATGGTAAGTTCGCATTTAGAGGATCAAAACCACCAGGATCTGGGTCAATAAATATAGCAAGACGTTATTATCCTGATAAGTTATCGACAGATGAACCTACTTTTAATCAGAAAAAATTTTTAAATAAATTGTCGTGCCACTTACGGGAGCTATTACATCATACTGATCATACGAAGCTTTTAAATGGTATCAATACAAATGCTATAGCTAGGCAAAGACGGACAACTGAATATGTGGATAGCTTGTTTGAACGTTATATGGTGCTTAGCTTTGTGTGTATGGATTTATGTTTTGACTATGAGATGGGGTTAATAGAAAAGCAAGAGACTTTGGCTTCATTTAAAAATGGGATGAGAAAGCATCCTGTGTTGGATAGGATAGTGGGCTATTTGGGGAAATGGGAATATTCCTTTACCAAGGATATCTATATCAGGATGATCTTTGTATTTCCTAAACTGGAGCAGCATGTTCAGGATCAGATGCCTGAAATTATAGGTGCACTTTGGATGGAATACACAAGGTGTACAGGTAGTTTTCATCGTGCGTACTTAGCAAGTCAGCCACCAAAACTCAATCAAACCGTATGTACAATTACAGCAAAGAACAAGGACTTAAGAACAGCACTTGAGCAAAGAGCACTCTATTATTTAACTCATTCACAAGAATATTATCGATACAAATATAATCCATTCTTTTCAAGTAACAAACGTTATAAAGCCAAGTTGTTGCCTCGATTTGATAATACTGAGAATGATAAAATAATTTTGATGTATCAAGAGCCAAGGGATATTTTCTTTAAAGGTGAATTAACAGGAGAGGCCTTAGAGAGAAGTTTGGAGAAAAAAAGGCAGAGAGCTGAGGAAAAGTCTCAGATGAAAAAAGAAAAAAATATTGAGAAGTTGGATGAACCAGAATCTATCGAGAAAACACAAACTGACGGTTAACTCTTGCTTGATGATTCATTGCACTTAATTTCAACTACATATCATCTCCATGAACACAATTCAGTGTTCATACTAAACAGGAGAATGGATATGTCTACTCAATGTCCTCGGTGTCAGTCGACACATATCAGTAGTAAAAACTATGGTCGTAAGGTGGGTGGAACAGTAGGTACCACCGCTGGAACGGTAGGTGGTGTAACCACAGCTTTATCTAGTGCTCAGGTGGGAGCAACGATTGGTATGTTTGCAGGACCTGTCGGGTCAATCTTTGGTGCGCTTGCAGGGGCAGCCATTGGTGGATTGGTCGGTGGAGTGGCAGGGTGCAGTGCAGGCACGGCACTCGGTGAGATGATTGATGAGAATGTACTTGATAATTATCAATGTCTCAGTTGTGGCTATTGCTTTGCTCAGTCCGATTGCAGTGACCTAACCGATTAAAATCAATTATCCCACACGACTCATGATGATCGTGTGGGATTCAAGTCTTCAATATCTTGTTTATTTGCCAGAAATGACCTTCAGGATCAGCCATGCAAACAATGGGCTGATTAGTGTGGCAATGAAGAACCATAGCCAAAAGCTACGACTTTGTCCCATTGCACTGAATCCAACAAATACCGCAAAAATAAACCACAATAAAATAATAGGCATGGTGATAGAACGTCCTGTAATGGGGATTACTTGCTGGGTTGACCGTAAAGATTGGCATGTGTTTCACCCTCCTTGGTGAACCAAATGATCAGGACAATCATTCCTAATAAAGGAATCAGGCTGATCAGGTACCACCAGCCTGACTTGCCAATGTCATGCAGTCGTCGAATGGAAACAGCCAGTACAGGCAGGGCCATTGCTAAAATGTAGATCGCATAAAATATGATTTCTGTCCCAAACACCGTATCGAGTATGAGTGCTGTAAAACATCCCAGCATATTGAACAGCATGAAGAACCAGAACTCCTTGCGTCTGGCACGTCCACTAAAATTGAGATAGTTCTTCATGCACTTTAAAAACCAATCAAAAGCTGAATACTGTTCTTCTGCTTTCTCCTGAAACTGACTGATGATGCTGTTTGAACTTGACGCCAATGCAGCATAGACCCCAACTGCCTGTTGCTGCTCATTAACATCAAAGTCAACGCTCATACCACGTTTAGGCAGTTGCTGTTCTTTCCATTCACTTCCTGCAAATGGATAGCGCTTTTGATCATCCCCAGAAATAATCCCTGAGTTGGTTTGAATTGAAAAATCTAAAATCTTGCCTTGCATAGGTTCACCTTGTCATCTTATTCATGTGTTGTGCTGTTATGGGTGAGAGCGGATTAAAAGTTAAAGGTATAAGTACCGACATCGGTATCCACAGCCACTTCCTTGACTGCATGGAAATCGCAGCTAATGTGGGCACGGACTGACTGACCAAACTTCAATGGACCATGACCTCGCCAATTGCCATACCAGAATCCTGGGGCACAGGTGTTTCCCCGATTTACGGTCACGTTCAGGATGTTGACATCATCAACAATGGCACTGAGGTCGAGCTGTAAATAGTAGCCATTGCCCATCTTGGCGGCATGCTCATTAAATTGCTGACTGAGGCGCAGGTCTACAGGAGGCTGATCCGAGAGCGGGGTGATCTGATTGATTTGCTCAGTTGGAGCATCTTCTTCGTAATATTGTGCATCTTCCGCCTTGACCTCAGAAATATCCGCATTGGCAATATTCTGAGTCTGTTCCGCTGCTTTGCTTTCAGCAGGCTGGGAGGCGTGCTCGGTTGACTTGAGTGGGTTGCAAGCAGACAGGCTTAATATCAGTAAGCCCATGAATGTTATTTTTTTCATGATGTTCCCCATCACTTTCTTTGCGTAGAGGCATGTGAGACCACAGGGTATAACACCTGTTGTTCAAATGGTCGCGATAAAGTTATTAGATTGAATTCAGTTGTTTAAGTACTGCCTGAAATAATCTAGGAGGGGCGTTGTGGGATACCACAATCAATAGAATCAGTACATTGACCATAGTCAGACTGACTTGACCAAATAGGAGGGTCAAAAAATAGGGGACGAATAAGTAAAACGAGATTAGTCATGACTGACTCCTATATGCAATAGAAGTTCTGCCGAATCACTGTCATTTGATTATGGTGGCAGAACGAAAAGGGGTTGACAGACTGGGCATATAGAACCAGCACGCGCGAACGCGTCCCCCTCCCGTTCTACCGCAAAGGGGGACGAGAAGGTTTCACATAGAACTTACCCTCAGAAGAGAATAAGTCTGATGCGCTATATACAACGGTCTGTCAAAACCGACTGACCATGAGGGTCAGTGTGCACAGCATAAGATGAGCAGATGGGGGTGTCAAGACCATGAAAACCTTGGGTTGTTTGTTTTTTCATCCATGTTGCTGGACTGAATGTTTTTTGGTTTGAATGCAAATAATGATGCCTTGCCTTGTTGTTATGGAGGAATACACATCACATAAATTCACGGCTTGAACGACAAGAATTTGTGATGTGCTTCCTGTTACTGAAACCATGACACTTCAATGGAGAATCCCATGAACAACTTGACAAGCACACATAATATAGAGGCTGTAACTACTGAACCAATGCCACAGCCAATCAAAAAAATCATTCGATTAAAACGGGTGATAGAACTGACAGGGCTATCACGTTCTACGATCTATGATCGTTTGAACCCAAAGTCTAAGCGTTACGATGCCAGTTTCCCTAAATCGGTCAAACTGGGTTCGGTACACCTCAACACCAGTGCGGTGGGATGGATTGAAGTAGAGATTCAGCGATGGATTGAGCAGCGTATTCAGCTCAGTCAGAGCACATTGCCAGCGGCATAATTCAACCACTGAATTTTTATCAATATTTCATTCCAACAATTCATCCAAAGCCACATGATATCTATAGCTAAAGGCTAATTCATTGTTGTAGATCAATCAGTTAAAACAGCTCAATCATTCTGGTATTTATATTATTATTCATTATATGAATACAGCCTAGTTACGCTAAGCACTTGATGAGCAGTATAAACACTCTCTAGTGTTATAGCGACTTAGAGCTATAGCTAGATTGATCAAAGATACAATCATTCAGTTCGAACCTTATTTCCTCTTACCATAAACAGCACTGACCTAAACCCATCTCAAGATAATTAATCTTGAAAGTTTCTATCTTACACATGTTGATATGATGAACCTGTTCACTACTTACCTATGCACACGCATCGAGGTATCGATACAGTCATGTCTGTGAAATGGTGGTTGGGTTAGCGCAGAGGGAAGTAGATATCAGGTGGCTCGGATATGATCGAGAACACCAGTATGATTAACTTATTCAAACAACAAAAATTAAGAGAATTGAGCGTTGATGACTACGCGTTATGGGGCCATGCAATGGCTGTAATTAAACGTGTGGTTAATGCGATTGCATCCATGAGGAACTTTAAAGACATATTTCACTATGGACGACGATATTATCTCCCTGCCTATCAATACAAAGTAGGTCATCTCCGTTATGTGGATGTCTATCGGCCATATGCAGATTTAAAGGATTTGGCTGAGGACTTCCTCTATGGACACTCCATGATCCGATGGCTCGATCAATATTATCCACTACATTACTACCCATTACATTTCAGGGTGTTTATTGAATGTGTTGAGCATTATCGGCTGGAGCGCATTAACTGTGAGCAGACACGTTTTCAGCCTCGTTATATCGACCGCTTGAATGACTGTATCTACAGCATTTATAAAGATATGAAAACTGACAGGAATATGCTGGAATTCAAACGGGTAAGAGATCAGGTCTCACATCGGAAACGCAAGGTGAATGACTATATTCAAAAACTGTTTGGGCACCATTCTCGGTTGGTGGCAATACGGGTTGACTTTGGCTATCGAGAGGATGCTGAGGTGAGCTATGAACTGATTAGTGAACATCGAGAGAAACTGCTTCGCTATCTAAGGGAAAGACATTATGGCGATGCCTTTGTAGGCTTTATCTGGAAACTGGAATATGGGCTAAGAAAATCATATCACCTCCACACAATGATTTTTCTGGATGGTTCCAAGGTGCAGGAGAGCATTTCACATGGCAAGCTAATTGGACAGTACTGGATTGATGAGATTACTGAGGGTGAGGGCGTAAGCTACAACTGCAATGCCCATATGGATAAATATCAGCATTGTGGTCTAGGACGGGTGGACTATCATGACCAGAGAAAGATTGAAAACCTCAAACAGGCCTGCGAATATCTTACCAAATACGATGAGTCGCTTGAACTGCTCCATTATGGTTATCAGGCAGGCTATGATCAGGATAGACCCTTTGAACAGGATGACCCAATGATCCAGCCGATTCATTCTGAACTGGGGCGGGTGTTTGGGACTGCACGCTTACCTAAACCTCGAGTGCAGTTAGGTAGACCGCGCAGGAAGTAACCCACTAAACAAAACCATACTCCGCTACAAATCACAACATACCAAGGAACATAAAAGAGTAGGCAGCCTTAATGGGCTGCCTACTCCTGTGTTTGTATAGTCGAATTGCAAATTATTTCAGATACATATCATCGCCATGAACATTCAACAACTTGATCTTAAATTAAGGAGAACACTCATGGCACATTTAGTTGAAACGATGGCATTCGTTGGACAAACCCCTTGGCATGGACTTGGTAATCAACTCACACCGAATCAACCATTAGAAGTTTGGGCAGAGCAGGCAGGCATGGATTGGCGCATCGAATCTTCGGATGTCAGTTACATGGCACAGAATGAAAAGGGACAGAGCATTATTATGCCCTTTGAAGAACAGCGCGTACTTTACCGATCCGATACCCACGCACCTTTATCAGTGGTGAGTCAACGCTTTCAGGAAGTGCAACCGATGGAAATCCTACATTTCTATAAAGACCTGACTGAACAATCAGGTTTTGAACTGGAAACCGCAGGTGTACTTAAAGGTGGTAAGAAATTCTGGGCTTTGGCTAAAACAGGACAGACTTCAGCACTTAAAGGTAAAGACGTCAGCAATGGCTATATTCTTTTAGCGACAGCTTGTGATGGTACATTGGCAACGACGGCTCAGTTCACCAGTATCCGTGTGGTGTGTAATAACACTTTGGCGATTGCACTCAAAGGACAAAACACCAGTGCAGGTGTGGTTAAAGTCCCACACAGTACCAAGTTCGATGCGGAGAAAGTCAAACAGCAACTTGGTATTTCAGTCCGTGCATGGGATGAACACATGTATGAAATGAAACAACTGAGTCAACGTAAAGTGACTCAACAAGAAGCAGCAGCCTATTTTGATGCCGTATTTAACAATACCAATCTGAGTATGGCTGAACAGGATGAAAGTATTATTCAATTTTATCGTAATGCAGCCATGCCGAATCAAACAAGCCCATCCAAAGCCGACAATAAAACTGAACCAAACGGACGTGCGATGTCCAAGGTGATGGCCATGTTCAACGGACATGGACGAGGGGCAGAACTCAGCTCAGCCAAGGATACTGCTTATGGTTTACTTTGCTCTATCACAGAATTCTGTGACCATGAACGAAGAGCGATGAGCACAGATCATCGTTTAGATTCAGCTTGGTTTGGCGCAGGTGCAGCCATCAAGCAGAGAGCGTTAGAACAAGCCCTGCGAATGGTGGCTTAAAACTATTTGACTTACTGAAATTATTTTCAGTTTTATTTAAGCTTAGCCAATTAATTTAAACATACAGTAAAGCCGTAACAAGCATCGCAATTCTCATTTCGCCACATCATCCCCGATGTGGCTTTTTTTATGCCCAAAATTCAGCTTTTACGATTTTACTGATACAGGAATATTTCTAATGAATACGAATACTCAAATTCAGAACACTTTAAATCATCCACCGTTACAGCCTTATTCACCAAATCTGAATCCACCTACCCAGCAAATTGAAGTGGGAACTCGAAACAAACGTGATCGACCGAATACGCAACCACGAAAAACCAAAGCTCCAGTAGCCAAACGTCTCGCCAATACCAAGCAGATGAATTATCAGCAATGGCTAGAGGTCAGAAAACAGGGGATTGGCAGCAGTGATGCCGCTACCGCCTGTGGACTGAATCCGTATATGTCGATGCTGGAACTGTGGATGATTAAAACAGGACGGATGCAACAAAATATTGAGGACGAAAGTGCAGGTTATGCACCTTTATATTGGGGCAAGAAGTTAGAGCCCTTGGTGGCTGAATACTACAGCATGCACACCAATCACAAAGTGCGTCGGGTTAATGCAGTGCTACAGCATCCTGATGAAGACAAACACTTTATGTTGGCGAATTTGGATTATGCCGTGGTGAGCAATGACGAAGTTCAAATCTTGGAATGTAAAACCGTTGGAGAATATGGTTCAAAACTCTGGCGAGATGGTGTACCGCTTTATGTTCTTTGCCAAGTGCAACATCAACTGGCAGTGACAGGTAAACAAGCCGCGCATATCTGTGCCTTGATCTGTGGACATGAAAGTAAAATCTTTAAAGTGACCCGTAATGAAACCGTGATTCAGCATATCATTAGTGCAGAACGTCACTTCTGGCAATGTGTGGAATCGGATATTCCGCCGAGTGTCGATGCTTCTGACTCAGCAGCCAAAGCCTTGCAGCAGCTTTACCCTGAGCAGATACCATTAACAGTGGAAGATCTGACTCAAAATGAACAAGCCAACTACCTATTTAACCAATTGCTTGAAGAGCGACATAAGGTTGAGCAGCACCAACAGTATTTTGATGAACTGAAACATCAACTGCAAATGATGATGAAAGATGCTGAACGAGCAGTGTTTACGGGTGGTTCAGTGACGTGGAAGAAATCACAAGACTCGATCAGCCTAGACAGCAAATCCTTACTGAAACAACACCCTGAATATCTACAGCAGTTTCCTCAAACCAAAGCAGGTACACGGCGATTTCAGATTTACCCGAATGGTGGATAAGGCAGCAACGCAGATCCAGCATTTATTTCTTCAACAAACGTATCAAATCAACCAATACCCAAAACCAACCGATCCCAGACCCGAACAGGTATGGGATTTTTTATGCCCAAAATCTATTTATCCAAGTTTAAACATCACTATAGAGGACATCACCATGATTAAAGGTTTAGCAATTACACCACCTGTACTCGGTCGTATCAGTATTGGCAAGATTATCGAAAAGAACGGCAAACGTCTGCCTGAAAAGGATGACCAGTTCACTATTACTAGCCAAATTCAAAATAAGGATGGCTGGGTGAAACATCCACTGGATGAACAGCTCCGAGCTAAAGCACCGAATCAAAAACTTAGAAGCATTCCAGTTCGCATGATCTTCAATGACCCTGAGCTGAATCTACGAGCGGAGTACAGCCTATTTGACCGCCAAACTGGACGTTTAATTTGCTCAGGCAATGGCGAAACCTGTCAGCGACTCGGACAAAACGGTCTTGAACAACATCCATGTCCATCGCCTGATCTTTGCCCATTGGCACAAGGTGGGCTATGCAAACCCTATGGGCGGCTCTACGTTAATTTAGATGAATCGGATGAGTTTGGCACATTTATCTTTAGAACTACAGGCTTTAATAGCATTCGCACTTTGGCAGCACGGCTGAGTTATTACCATGCGGCATCGGGTGACCTGCTTTCATGCCTACCATTGCAACTCACTTTACGGGGCAAGAGCACCACGCAAAGTTATCGTACTCCGATCTACTACGTGGATTTAACTTTACGTGATGGTATTAATTTGCAGGATGCAATTACATCAGCCAAGCAGATGGATGAACAGAGTAAGACAGCAGGGTTTTATCAGGAGGCGTTGGATCATGTGGCACGGCAGAGTTATGGCAATGTCAGCTTTGGGGTGGGTGGAGAGGAGCTAGAGATTGTTGAGGAATTTTATACTGAAAATAGTAATTATTCTTCAGTAGTAGAGGATACTGTTTCTTGCCAAACCCATTCAACCTTGAAAGATGCTTTAAGTCATAGTGTCCAGAAGATCAATTAAACTTGTTGTGAATATGTGGATAAAAATATCCTTAAGATTTAAGAGGTGTTTGTATAAGATATTAAAAAATAAAGAATATTGTTTATTCTTTATTTTTTGCATTGATATTTAATGGAGGAAAGTTAAAAGTCAAAGGTATAACTACCTTGATCGGTATTAACAGTGATTTCTTTAACAGTATGAAAGTCACAGGTAATGTGTGCACGAGCACCTTGCCCAAACTTTAAGATTCCATGCCCTTTCCAGTTACGATACCAAAAGCGAGGTTGGCAAGTATTACCTCGATTTACAATAACTTCATAAATTTCCACTTTATCGGCTACTGCATTGACATCTAGTTGTAAATAATCGCTAGAAGTATATTCATTAAATTGTTCACTTAGATGCAATTCCACAGGAGCATTGTCAGATTGAAAATTACACCCAGATAAAATAAGAAGATTGGTTAAGAAAATAATAGTGAGAAAATATCGCATTTAAATTCCTTTTATCAATTGATTTGATGAAAGAAGTCTAAAAGGCATGGAGGACAGGTTGTGTCCATTTAGAATTTTCTTTTTCAATTTTTTAGTGAAGATTGCTACCTGATTCTACTGAATTGAAAACGTCAGTATTTTTTTAATAATTTTACTTTATTTTTTATCTTATTCTAAAAAAGGGACACAACCTGTCCTTGTGGGGTATTAGGATAGGTGGGAATTAGTTTTGAGAAAGAGTATCTGAAAGTGAATGTTTAAGAATTAGGTCGATACCCGTATGGGGATCAATTCCAAGAGCAGTGCAATACCAAACAAATTCAACGACATCTAAACGACGTTCGCCTTGTTCTACTTTTGCAACAAATGAGTTTGGTCGTGCCATACGTGTGGCAAGACTTTGCATGGTGAGATTCTGTGACTTACGCTGGTTTCTAAGCCAGTCCTGTAAGGCAAGCATTTCGTCTGTGTTGATACTTCTTGTCATTGGGTATATTTATGATATATTTCTTTTTCTCCCAAAATGGGAGTGGATAATTACATCTAAAATTTATTCAATGGAATGATATCTGGACACAACCTGTCGCCTGATAAATGGAAAATGACAGTACTACAAAAAATAGGATTAAAGTAATAGGTTGTTGTTATGCAAAAAGATACAAATAGCAAGAATGAAACTTTAGCTAATCGTTTAGTTGATATTCTTACACGACTAAATTCAGGAGAGAAACTAACAGTTAATATGCTTGCTGAAAGCTATGAGGCTCATCCGAAAACAATTCGGCGTGATTTATTACGTTTAGAAAGTTGTCATTTACCTATACAAAAAGAAGGGAAATATTTCTATCTGGATGCGGCTTATTTGGGGCAACTCACCTTCAAAGATATAAAAACATTTGCACAGATTTCAGGAATTCAGCATTTATATCCCAATATGGATATGTCCTTTATCCGTGAGCTTTTAGATAGCCGCACCCAGTCGATTTATGATGCTAAAGGCTATTTTTTTGAAGATGCGTCACAGTTTAAACAGCTCTTTAAAGTTTTTGTTGAAGCTATACAAAAACATCAACAGGTTGGTTTTCTATATAAAGGTGAACCTCGAGTAGTTGAACCTTATAAATTAATCCATCATCACGGTTGTTGGTATCTGGCGGCAGTTCGTAAAGGAAGTTTACGTGCCTATCGTCTTAGTCGTATTGAGTTATCACCATACCAACATGAATTATTACCATTTAAACCAGATACAGAAATTCTCAAACAATTAGAAAATGAAGAGAGTATTTGGTTTGGTCAGAAAAAATTCGAGGTTGTTTTAAAGATAGACCAAAGCATTGCTTTGCATTTCCAAAAACGACAGCTATTACCAGAGCAAAAGAAGATTAAAGAACTAAGTGATGGTGGATTGTTATTATCCAGCAATGTTATGCACAATGCTCAAATTTTACCTTTAGTTCGTTATTGGATTCCCTATATCAGGATTGTAAGTCCTGAATATTTACAGGATGAGATGGAAAATGAGTTGCGACATTATGTTGGGGGGAAATGAAAATGCCAATTCAACCGAAGTCAATGAAAGTCCAATGTCAACAATGTTCTGCAACGGATATTTTTATGCCTAAAAGTGATGTGTTTGCATTTTTTCCTACGTGTAAAAAATGTGGTGTACAGATGGTCACTGTTGGCAAGGCAGGAGGGGTAGATTGGGTGAGTCATCCAATAAGGCTTTTAGAGTCAGTCATAAAGACTAAAAATTATTAGGGGCTGTACTAGATTAGCATTGTGTTAATCTATAAAAATGAAACTAACCAATTGTAAATTAAGTAAGAAAATACAACGTAAGTTGTTGGAATTTTTTGTACTTGAGGTAACAGCTAGAGCAGCAGCAGATGTATTGGAAATACACCCTAATTCTGCCGCTCTCTTTTATACTAAAGTTCGTAAGGTCATCTCTCATCATTTGGAGCAAGAAGCCCTTGAAATATTTGATGGTGACATCGAACTGGATGAGAGTTATTTTGGTGGTACATGCAAGGGAAAACGTGGACGTGGAGCAGCAGGAAAAGTTATTGTATTTGGCTTACTCAAGCGAAATGGGAAAGTTTATACTGTCATTGTACCTGATACTAAATCAGCCACTTTAATGCCTGTAATTGCTAAAAAAATCACGCCTGACAGCGTGGTTTATACAGACTATTGGCATAGTTATAATGCTTTGGATGTAGCAGGTTTTAGTCATTATAGAATTAACCATTCCAGTCATTTTGCCAATGGTCTTAATCACATCAATGGCATTGAAAACTTCTGGAATCAAGCAAAGAGAACTCTTAGAAAATACAACGGTATTCCTAAAGATTCTTTTCACTTGTTTATTAAAGAATGTGAGTTTAGATTTAACTATGGTAGTCCAAAGCAACAGCTAAAAACTTTGCGACTTTGGACTGGAATTTAATCCTTATCTAGTACAGCCCCAATTATTAATACTTTATATGAATAGGAATTGGAGACTATGGAAAGAAAATCAGATTTGCAAGATTATGCAATAAATGGTGCTTTATTTGAAACAATATCACGTCATGGTTCGGCTGGAGCGGAGTTCTTAAAGGGCTTAAATGGTATTGATTACCAAACAGGGCAAACATTTGATAGAAGTTTACTTGATATTAAGTCCTATAAAATCAATGCTGAACATGCAAGTAAAAATATTAAACAGCAAGCAGGTTTTTCTGCTGAGGTTGCTAGTGTCTCTCGTAGAAATGCCCAAGCAATTATTGATAAAAGTAATTCTCGATTTACCCGAAGTGAAGATTTGGCACATTATGGTAAAAATCATACTGCTGTAGATATTGTTGAATTATTGGATGGGAGTGAGATCACCTCCCAGATGAAATTTGTCACAAATACGGAGGGCTTGATTGATAAAATTGCGGCTGGAGCAGGTGGTGGGAAAAGTGATTATTCTCGTTATATGACAGTAGATAAATTAGAAGTTCCTACTGAACAAGTCGAGGAAATGAAAGCTTATTGTCGTACTCAGACAGAAAAATTAAATAAACAAGTTGTTGCTTTAGAGCAACAGGGTAAAAGAGAGTTAGCCCAAAAATATCGTGAAAATATTGAAAATTATAAAAAGTTAGAAAGCAAAATTACTGATTCAGGAATGACCACAGAACAGGCAATCCATTATAGATTAAACCCTGAATGGGAAACAATAATTGATATTACCGATGTAAGCCATCAAGCAGGATGTGAGGGCGCTAAGTTTGGGGCAATGATTGGCGGAAGTATTTCATTAGTCAGTAATATTATTGCTGTGTATTCAAATCAAAAGGAATTTAGTGAAGCTGCAATAGATATAGCCAGAGATACATTGGTTGCCGCAGGTGTAGGTTATGGCACTGCATTTGTGGGTACAGCAACAAAAACCTATATGCAACAATCAGCGTCAGCAACTTTACGTTCTTTATCTGCAACAGGATTACCTGCAAGCATTATGACAACCTGTCTATCCACAGGAAAATCTATTACTCGTTATGCCAAAGGTGAAATTGATGAAGCTGCATTGTTTCAGGAAATGCACCTTACGGTATCAGGTACATTATCTGCATCCATGTTTACCATGATTGGACAGCTTGCTATACCTGTGCCTGTTTTAGGTGGATTAATTGGTGGCATGATTGGTTATGCACTGACAAATACATTTTATCAAAGTTTCTTTGATGTACTAAAAGAAGCCAAAGTATCTGCTGAACAACGTGCTTTTATTGAAATGAAGTGTGAGGCTGCAAAAGCATTAGCTCATATTTATCAAAAAAGAATGAAAAAAATCTTTACTGAAAAACTTGCTCAACTCGATCAGGACAGTCGAGCGATGTTTACCATTCTTGATAATCCAGATATTTCTGCTGACGACTTTTGTGCAGGGATTAACAAATTTGCCCAATCATTGGGTAAAGAATTAAGCATCAATAGCTTTGATGAGTTTGATCAAATGATGTTATCTAATGAACCTTTTAAATTTTAGGAATAAATATGTTTTTACGTGAATTAAGAGATAAAGCAGCTTATAAAACCCTTTTCTTGGAATGTGCTTATATATTGTTAGAGACAGGGAAAAGTCAAAACTTATTTCAAGAGGTAGATTGTGCTGTTACTTTGATTAGTGGGGGATTTTTCTCCAAGGAGAAAAATTTATCTATTTTAAAACCCTATGCAAATGAATTAGATGATACTAATAAAAGAATTTATTATAGATTTTTATGCCGAAGCTTAGATGGTGATAGATATGAAATAGAAGATAGCAATGTAAAAATTTTAGACATGTTTCATAGGGCTGAGAATCATAATAACGTATTTTCTGGTTTGGGGAGTATTTTTAATGAATGTATGGATAGTACTTTAGATAAATATAAAAGTAGTCTTGAAGTGCGAGAAATATTTTTAAAAAAAATACTAGATGAGAAACTTATAGATAATGATCCAAATGGATGGTTTATAGAAAAGAATTTTGAAGTATCCTATAGTTATTTGCAAGATTTTATAGATAAAGGAGATGACTTATCAGAGGCTGATTTACAGAGTGTAATAGAAGAGTATGGTATAGAGCAACTTGATAAAAATAGACTTATACGAAAAGAATTTTTTGCTTTACCTAAAATAAAGATAGAAGTGTTACAACAAGTATTAGAAATTGTACTCAAGTCAAAAGTTAATTTTTTGACTGACATAAGTAATAAAGAGAAAAAGATTATTATTTATGAATTAGTTCGTCTTTGTCTAACGTATAGTCAATTAGATGAAGTAGAAATATTGTTTATAAAGAAAGTTTGTCAATTTTTACAAGTTGACTTTGACTATGTTGAAGAGTTTAAGGATGTTATTGAGAAATCATTAGCTGTAAATAAAGAAGCAAAAGAGTTAATTTACGAATAGGAGTATATAAAATGGCAATTCCTTTAATTGTTGGGTTGGGTATTGGTGCTGTGGGGCTTTATAAAAGTGGTAAAGCTATTAAGGACAATATGGATGCAAATGATTTAAATAATTCTGCACAAGACATTGTAAAAAAAGCAGAGTCTCAAGTAGAGCTTGCTCGTGAAGAATGTCAAAAGTCTCTGACAGATTTAGGACAGCTTAAAGTTGATGCTGTTCAAGTAAACATACATAATTTCTTAGAAATCTTTCAAAAAATTAAAAATAAAGATTTTGGTGGAGAGGCTGAGATAGGCAATCTACAATTAGCGGATTTTAATGAACAAGGTTTATTAGAAATGGAAGAAAAAGTTTCCTTTCTTCTAAGTTCAGGTTTGGGTGCTGGAGGTGGAGCTTTGAGTGGGGCATTAGCAGCATTTGGAGCATATAACGGCACAATGGCTTTTGCTGCTGCCAGTACAGGGACGGCAATTAGCAGTCTAAGTGGTGCTGCTGCAACAAATGCAACATTAGCATGGCTAGGTGGGGGAACATTGGCATCTGGTGGAATGGGGGTTGCTGGTGGAACATTGGCTCTAGGAGCTTTAGCTGCGGGACCTGCATTATTAGTTGCAGGCTGGTATATGGGAGCTAAAGCAGAAAGTAAAGTGAATGATGCTTTAAGTAATTTAGCTGACGCAAAACGATTTAAAGCGGATATGGATTCTGCGATTGTGCTTACTGATGGTATTCGGGATATTGCAAAAAAAGCATCAGATATGCTTAGTACTCTTAGAAAACACGCTCGCAGAAATTTGAAATTACTTAAAAATATCGTTGAATCAGAAGGATATGATTATTCTTTATATTCTAAAGATGCAAAATTAATTGTTATGAAAAATTTTAAAATAGCACAGGTATTAAAAGCAATTATTGATACACCAATTTTAGACCAAGAAGGCAACCTGTTAGGAGATGCTTCAAGCAATATTACGAAAATGCAAGACTATATAGATGGGGAATTTAAAGAACTGTAATGGGCTGAATGATGAATACATTCCCATGTACTCAATGTGGCGCATGTTGTCGTCATGTTAATTTATCTGAATTGACTGTTTATCTAGATCGTGGTGATGGTATTTGTCATTACTACGATTTAGATTCACGACTATGTAGCATTTATGAAAATCGACCAGAAATTTGTCGAGTTGAGGTCTATTATCAAAAATATTTAAAAAAACAGTATACTTGGGATAAATTCGTTGAATTAAATTTGATTGCCTGTAAGCAGCTCGCAGATTTAGATTGAATTATTTTTTTTAACAAAATCTACATAACGTCCAGTTATGTAGACTCTGACTTATTCTATTTATTTGGTAGGATCACCATATTGATTCTCTTGATTTTGTCCATCCTGTGACCACCAAATAATCAAAGGGATAATCCCTATGATAGTGATGCTTAATAAATACCACCACCCAGAACGATTTGTATCATGGAGCCGACGGGCTGATACTGCTAAAAGAGGAATCAACAGTCCCAGCGTCGTAATACAGTAGAATAAAACTTCTGTTTCTAGAATTACATCTAAAATCATAGAGATAAAGTTGCAAATCACTAAACCTAAATAAAAGAACCAGAATTCCTTACGTCTAGCACGACCACTAAAATTGGCATAATTTTTTAAACACTTCAAAAACCAGTCAAAAAGATTGTAGTTATCTTCTGATTTTTCTGAATTTAAAGTATTTGAAGAAGTGGGACTATTAGTACCTAAAGCCTTATAAATAGCAACGGCTTGGTTTAAATTGTTAAGATCGAAATCTACTTTCATACCACGTTGCGGTACTGTGGATTCTTTCCACTCGCTACCTAAAAAGTGATAGCGAGCAGAATCATCCCCTGAAATTACCCCAGTATTGGTTTGAACTGAAAAATCTAAAATAGTGCCTTTCATATATAGCTCCAATTGAACAAGTTGGTTTTCTTGTTTTGTAAGGCTATATTGCAATATGGGTAGGACAGGTTGTGTCCCTTTTGAAAAATAGATAAAAATCTTAGGAAAATACTTATACTCAATTCAGGTTAGTTCAGGTTTCATAGTTTTGCTATAGTTGGTCAAGATAATAATGGTAGTAATTGAAAAGTATGCTAGCCATATTAATATTTTAAATATTAATAAGTTAGATGTGTTTTGCATAGATTGATGTAGGGAGACGAAATAAATATGGAAATCACACATATCATTGCAATTATTGGCTCTATTGTAGGAGTCTTGGGAGTTTTCTTTAAGCGTGAAGAAATTCTTTCTTTAAGAGGTAAAGACTTTACTGCTCGTCTTGATTCGACAGTTAGGTTTTTTAAAGATTTCTACACCAACACAGATGAAAAAAAGCTTGTACTCGATCGTGCTGCACAAGAACTTGTTAGACAGGACTTTGTTAATTTCAGATTTGTTCAGTATCTTATTAAACTAGATGAGCAATATTTGGTTAACTTTGATGAAATATTAAATCATTACCGTCGGGGTAGAGAATTTATAAAATATGATTCTCTTAATAAAGAAACAGATGTTAATAATTTTGCTTTAAATACTCCCAAGAATAGAGCTGTAAAGACACAAGTAAGATTATATAATGTATTTTACTTTGTTTTTGCATTTATAGGCCTTGCCCCTTTTTTATTCTCATCATGGTTTAATAATTTTTTATCCAGTAAGGGTGCTCCATTTATATTTATAATATTTACGATATTTTTTGTTATTGTAGTATTTGGTGTCGCTGTAGGATCTTTATTACAAGCAAACAGTCTACAACATGCAGATGACTTTATAAGTAAATTACAAGAGGCTGAACGTAATAGAAATGCCTAAAATTATTTTTATATAAGTACTTACAAGTGATGTAGGTAGATTGTATGTTTTATGAATAAGTTTTAGGGAAATTTTCGTTTTGAGTTTATGATGGCTTTGTTGCACAAATAGACAAAAGGTAGAGTTGTTCTAATCTTCAGATATT